>NZ_GL622183.1:1228662-1417682 GCF_000185265.1 Streptococcus oralis ATCC 49296
AGCCATGTTTCACCTCAACAGACGAGATCAGTCAGCCTTCCTATACTCTGACGTTCACTTTTTACTCTTGGGCTTTCTTTTGGAAAAAATCTTTGACCAAGACTTGGATCAGATTATAGAAGAACAAGTTTTGGGACCATGGGGGATGAAGGAAACGATGTTTGGTCCTGTTGAGCAAGCTGTCCCAACAGTGAGAGGAGTGGAGGCTGGAAACATTCACGATCCCAAAGCCCGTCTATTAGGGAAACACGCAGGAAGTGCTGGTTTGTTTTCGACTGTTAAGGATTTGCAGATCTTTCTGGAACATTACTTGAAAGATGATTTTGCTGCAGAATTGAGCCGAAATTTTTCTCCCTTAGATGATAAGGAGCGGTCTCTAGCCTGGAATCTGGAAGGGGCTTGGCTCGACCATACGGGTTATACAGGTACCTTCATCATGTGGAATCGGGAGAAGCAGGAGGCGGCTATCTTTTTATCCAATCGAACGTATGAGAAGGATGAGCGTGCCCAGTGGATAGTCGATCGAAACCAAGTCATGGAAATGATTCGTCAAGGGGAGTAGGAAGAAGCATGTCAAAAACCGTAAAAGGAACTCTGTATACAGTAGTGGCAGGGATTGCTTGGGGCTTGTCTGGAACCAGTGGCCAATACCTAATGGCACACGGGATTTCTGCTCTAGTCTTGACCAATTTGCGACTTATCATTGCAGGCTTGGCACTAGTAATCTTATCCTATGCGACTTCACAGGGTAAACTCCTATCTTTTTTAAAAGACAGAAAAAGTCTACTATCTCTGTTGCTATTTGCCCTGTTTGGACTTTTCTTAAACCAGTTTGCCTATCTTTCTGCCATTCAGGAAACCAATGCTGGAACGGCGACAGTTCTCCAGTATGTATGCCCCGTTGGGATCTTGATTTATACTTGTATCAAGGACAAGGTAGCTCCGACTCTAGCTGAGATTATTTCGATTGGATTGGCTATAGGAGGAACTTTTCTGATTGCGACGCACGGGAAAGTTGACCAGTTATCTGTCACACCCTTAGGTCTGTTCTGGGGCCTCTTTTCAGCCTTGACCTATGCCCTCTATATTATTCTTCCCATAGCTTTGATTAAGAAGTGGGGCAGTATTTTGGTGATTGGTGTTGGGATGGTTATTTCTGGTGTAGTGGCTATTCCTTTCACAGGAGTCTTACAGGCCAGCATACCGACTAGCTTAGATTTTCTCTTTGCATTTGCTGGGATTATCATCATCGGAACGGTTTTTGCCTATACAGCTTTCCTAAAAGGAGCCAGTCTAATAGGACCAGTTAAGTCCAGTTTATTGGCTTCCATAGAGCCAATTTCTGCCGTTTTCTTTGCCTTTCTGATTATGAAGGAACAGTTTTATGCGATTGATTTTGTCGGTATGGCCATGATTTTACTAGCCGTGATCATTATTTCATTGAAAGATTTACTGTTGGAAATAAAGAGTAAGTAATTAAAAAATCCACTCAATCGAGTGGATTTTGTGTGTATAGATGATTAGTCTTTATTTTCGTGTGGCAAAATCAAGTTTAAGATGATTCCTGTCATGGCTGATAAAGCAGTACCTGAAAGTGTAACTGGACCGAGTTTAAGGATGGCTCCCCCAAGTCCAAGTACCAACATGGCACTAGCAATGATGAGGTTACGCATTTGACTGAAGTCAACGCGTTCTTTAATCAAAACTTTCAAACCATTGCTGGCGATAACTCCGTAGAGAAGGATGGACATGCCACCAAGCACAGCATTTGGAATGGTTGAAATCAAGGCAGTGAATTTACCTAGGAAGCTAAGAGCAATGGCGATGAAGGCCGCGTTACGGATAACTGAGACAGAAGCGATACGAGTCATCCCGATAACTCCTGTATTTTCTCCGTAAGTCGTATTAGCTGGTCCACCTAGGAAGGCTGATACAGATGTCGCGATACCGTCACCAAGAAGCGTACGGTGAAGTCCTGGTTCTTTTAGGAATTGACGGCCACAGATTTGGCTCAAAACTGTGTGGTCTCCGATGTGTTCTGAAATTGTTACAATAGCGATCGGCAAGATAGCGATTGTTTCAGGACCGAAGTACAAGTTGTACTCTTTAAAGGCACCACCCGTGCTAAATGGCAAGTAGAAACCAGGAATTTCAAACCAGTTGGCTTGAAGGACTGGGGTAAAGTCAACCAAACCAAGCATCATAGCGAAGATATACCCACCGATGATGGCAAAGAGGAAAGGAATGATACGAAGGAAACCTTTTCCTTTTGTATTGATAAAGGCCGCAATCAAGAACGTAACAACGGCTACAAGGGCGTTTTTCCAGTTTCCGTCTGCTACAAGTCCAGCATTCGTTACAGCAGAACCAGCAAGACCAAGACCGATAACGATAATCATAGGTCCGATAATGATTGGGGGCAAGAGTTTATCAATCCATTTCGTACCTGCAAAACGAACACTTGCTGCTACAAGGACATAGACCAAACCAGTCAAGATAACTCCAGTTTGAGCGGCAGAAACATCGCCCCCCATTTCTTTCATGGCTAAAGACATAGCCGTGATAAAGGCGAATGAAGAACCTAGGTAAACTGGAACCTTAAAGCCAGTAGAAATCATGTAGATAAGTGTTCCAATACCAGATGCAAAGAGAGCAACCGATACGGGCATTCCCAGAATTAAGGGAACGAGAATGGTTGCGCCAAACATGGCAAATACGTGCTGGAAGCTTAGAAGAATACCTTTACCAGCAGAAGGACGTTGATCAACGTCTAGTAATAAGTCAACAGTTGATTCCTGTTTCATAAAAACCTCACTTTTGGGCACCAAAAAAGAGCCCATTATTTTGCAGCAATAGGCCCTCAGAGTAAGACTTTTTAAAAAATAGCTATCTTTTAAAAATTTATATAAATCTGCGCCTTCGTCACCTCACAGGATGACATTAAAAACCTTTGCTTGTGATAGTATAGCAGAAAAAAATGATTTTGTAAATCATTTTTTCCCGAGCCTAGAAATGCGAGAGCGAGGTCCGTTTTGTAAACGAATTTTTCCCGAGCCTAGAAATGCGAGAGCGAGGTTTGATTTTGTAAATCATTTTTTCCCGAGCCCGGAAATGCGAGAGCGAGGTCCGTTTTGTAAACGAATTTTTCCCGATCCTAGAAATGTGAGAGCGAAGTTGATTTTGTAAATGGTTTTCTGAATTTTAAACAAGGGGGCACCATTGTTTAAAGTGGGCGTTTGTTGGGCATGCCAGCCTTACGTGGATATTTATTTGGGGTTTCTTTTTTCTTTTCGACCACAGTGATGTAGCGCGGATCTCCATTTGGCAGGGCATAGCTGAGGTTGTCCTCTACCTTGCTAAAGAGGAGGTTGAGGGCATTCTTGGCTTCTAGCAATTCCTCAGGAGCATTGCTGGCCTTGAGTGCCAATAGTTTTCCGCCGACTTTAAGATAGGGAATGGTTAGCTCAGACAAAACCTGCATACGGGCAACCGCACGAGCCGTCACCACATCAAACTGGGCACGGAAGTTCTTATCTTGGGCAAAGTCTTCTGCCCGTCCATGGTAAAAGTGAACACCATCCAAATCCAACTCCTGAGCCAAAAGCTGAAGGAAGTTGATGCGCTTATTGAGCGAATCAATGATGGTCACATCTAACTGAGGATAGAGGATTTTCATGGGTAGACTAGGAAATCCTGCCCCCGCTCCGATATCAAGAAGTTTGATAGTTTCATTTGAAATCAAGCCTTGCAGAATAGGTGCAATCGAATCATAAAAATGTTTGAGATAAACTTCCTCTTTATCTGTAATGGCGGTCAGGTTAATCTTTTCATTCCACTCGACCAAGAGTTCAAAATACCGTTCAAATTGGTTCTTTTGCTGGTCCGAAAGTGGAAGATTTTGCTCAGCTAGTAGGCTGTAAAATGTTTCTGGTTTCATAGTAGTTTCCTTCTCTAGTATCATCTTATTTTACCATATTCGTTAAAATTTTGATATACTGGTAGTAATCTAAAAGCAGAAAGGAATAAGATTATGACTTGGATTATTCTTGGAGTTTTGGCTCTGATTGTTATTTTTGTGATTGTTAGCTATAACGGTTTGGTTAAAAATCGTATGCAGACCAAGGAGGCTTGGAGCCAGATCGATGTTCAGTTGAAGCGTCGTAATGATCTCCTCCCAAACTTGATTGAAACAGTCAAAGGCTATGCGAAGTATGAAGGTTCTACCTTGGAAAAAGTGACAGAACTTCGTAGACAAGTAGCCGCAGCAACTTCACCAGCTGAAGCTATGAAGGCCAGTGATGCCCTTACCCGCCAGATTTCTGGTATCTTTGCAGTAGCAGAGAATTACCCAGACTTGAAAGCTAGTGCTAACTTTATCAAATTGCAAGAAGAGTTGACCAATACAGAAAATAAAATTTCTTACTCACGCCAACTCTACAACAGTGTTGTCAGCAACTACAATGTAAAACTTGAAAGTTTCCCAAGCAACATCATCGCGGGACTATTTGGCTTTAAAGCTGCAGACTTCCTTCAAACACCTGAAGAGGAAAAGGCAGTTCCTAAAGTTGACTTTAGCGGTTTAGGTGACTAAGATGTTGTTTGATCAAATTGCGAGCAATAAACGAAAAACTTGGATTTTGTTGTTGGTTTTCTTCCTACTCTTGGCCTTGGTTGGTTATGCGGTTGGCTATCTCTTTATGCGCTCAGGTCTTGGTGGCATGATTATTGCCTTGATTATTGGTCTTATCTACGCTCTGACCATGATCTTTCAATCGACAGAGATTGTCATGTCTATGAATGGGGCGCGTGAGGTTGATGAGCAAACAGCTCCAGACCTCTACCATGTAGTAGAAGATATGGCTATGGTCGCTCAGATTCCCATGCCGCGTGTTTTCATCATTGAGGATTCTTCTTTAAATGCCTTTGCGACAGGTTCGAATCCTCAGAATGCAGCTGTCGCAGCCACTTCGGGTCTTCTGGCTATCATGAATCGTGAGGAGCTAGAAGCTGTTATGGGGCATGAAGTCAGTCATATCCGAAACTACGATATCCGCATTTCGACCATTGCTGTTGCCCTTGCAAGTGCCATTACCCTTCTGTCTAGTATGGCAGGACGGATGATGTGGTGGGGAGGCGCTGATCGCAGACGGAGTGATAATGATCGCGATGGAAATGGTTTGGAGATTATCATGCTTGTTATCTCTCTCTTAGCCATTGTTCTAGCACCTCTCGCAGCAACCTTGGTGCAACTTGCCATTTCCCGTCAGAGGGAATTTCTAGCGGATGCATCCAGTGTGGAGCTGACTCGTAATCCTCAAGGGATGATCAATGCCTTGCGTAAGTTGGAGGATAGCGAGCCGATGCATCACCATGTTGACGATGCCAGCAGCGCTCTTTATATCAATGATCCCAAGAAAGGTGGGGGACTTCAAAAACTCTTTTATACCCACCCACCTATCTCAGAACGAATCGAACGCTTGAAACAGATGTAAGAAAATCCAGAGAAATCTCTCTGGATTTTTGCTTTTAGTGTTTCGCTTTTAACTTGTTATCTCACCAAAAAATAGTATAATATATGTAATTCAATATAATTGAGGTGAATGATGTATAAGCGCTGGATGACGTTTTTCTTGATTTTGATTTTTATGCCAATTCATTTGAGTATAGCAGAGAAAATCATGCGAATAAATTCATTACCGCTATCCATCCTTTTTACGCTTGTTGAACTTGAAATATTTTTATATGTAGGAAAAAAGTATGACTTGTTTCACATTCGGAAAATCTACCTAAAAGATATTCTTAAATGTTTTCTTTCATACGCCTTGCTTTTCCTCTTTTATATTTTGGTCAATTTTTTAGGCCCTACCCAATCAGACACAACTCAAACTGTGCAAAGTTTATCACTTTCATGGTCTGTACTTTTTGTGGATCTCTGTGTTTTGGCACCTGTCACGGAAGAAATCTTTATGCGAGGTATGTTACAGGGGATAGTATTTAAGAATACATATTTTGGCTTGTTTGCCACGTCGCTTCTTTTTGCTTATCTGCATGGTCCCTATACTATTCCTAGCTTTATCAACTATTTAGGTATGGGATTTGCATTTGGGGTAAGGTATAAGACTTCTGACAACCTATGGAATTCCATTCTTTTGCATGTCCTCAATAATCTGGTTGCATTTTGCTTTTTGTATATGAGATAATGTCATATTAGAATGCTTTGAGCTGTAAAAAAAAATGATTTCTAGCTTATACAATTGAAACAAAAGTCAGAGCATAATCTATCAGAAGGACGATGCCAGCATCGATCTTTATATCAATGTTCCCAAGAATGACGTATGTAAAAAATCCAGAGAAATCTCTCTGGATTTTTGCTATGTTCAACATTTATAAATCTTGTAAATCGACGACTTCCAAACCATTTTCTGTTAAACGATAGATACTCGTACAGACCTCTTTTAAGAAGCGTCTGTCATGCGAAACAGTGATTAGACCGCCTGGATATGAGGCAAATAGTTTTCTGATTTCGGGTTGAGAGGTGGGAGAAAAGTTTCGTGTGGGCTCATCCAGAAGAAGAAAGTTCGGTTTGCGCAACACTAAATCTAAAAGTAGGAGTTTACCTTGTTGCCCGCCAGATAGGGAGCGGATTTGATGGTGCATCTCTGGATAGTTGAAATTGAGACTGGCTAGGTGAGATTGGATTTTCTGTAGTTCCTCTTTTTGTCCAGTTTGGCTGAGATAGGCTACTGGAGATAGATCTAATTGCAGTTTTTTATGGTAATCTTGTGGCATAAAACCAAGCGAAATTTCTCTTTTGGCGCTAAGTAGTTGCTGCAACTTGGCTAACAGAGTTGATTTCCCAACACCATTTGGCCCGATGATACCGATTTTATCTTGGCCACGGACCGTTAGTCGTAACTCCTGAGCTAAAATACGCTCGCCAATAGACAAATTTTCTTTTTCCAGTTGGACTAAGACTTTAGAAGCCGCTAATGGCTGGATGTCTGAAAAGAAGAGTTGGATTTGTTCCTCTTCAAGTGGCATTTGGGTCATGGACTGAGCTTCCTTTTCAAAGCGTTTTTCTTGAGAGAGAACAGTTTTCATCTTTTTAGCCAATAGGCGACCGGCAGTACTGTCTTTGGTAGCTCGAAGTGCAGTTTCTACATTTTGCTTGACGCGGCGATGTTTTTCCATGGTTTTGTCATAGGCTCTCTGGTCGTTAGCAGCTTGCTGACTTTGTCTTGCAAAACTAGCCTTTCTCTGCTCACTATAGCGATCATAGTCTAAATTTTCGATTAGTGTTTCTGCTTCTTTCCGATGCTTGACCAGTCGCAAGTGGACGATAGTATCAGCCGTTTGAGAAAGAAAGTCTTCATCATGGGAAATGAAAATAACAGTTTGCCTAATCTTTCGAATCTGACCTTTTAGCCAATCAACCGTCTCAAGGTCTAGGTCATTTGAAGGTTCATCTAAAAATAGAATCTCAAAAGGTTTTGCTAACTCGTGGATGAGCTGAATTTTCAAAGCTTCGCCCCCTGATAGACTGCCAATTTCTTGGTCGCTAGCAAAACGGTCGCTATCAAAGTGCAATTCCTCCGCCAAACGATAAAGAATACTGTAGTCTAAATCAGCAGAATCTAAAAAGAAGTAGTCATGTAGAGTCCTATTTTTCAGGATTTCAGGGATTTTTTGAGGAATGCATGCCAGTGATTGAAGGTCAGACTGGATGTCGCCCTTGATAGTAAAATCAGATAATGCTTCCCCCATTAAAGCTCGTAGTAAAGTCGATTTACCATTTCCTTCTTCACCAATAATAGCAACCTTTTCTCCGTCTTGGATAGTCATGGTTAGGTCAGATACAAGATCTCGTAGATCTTTGTTTTGCGTGATAGTTAGATGATTGATTTTTATCATATTGTTGCCCTTTCTAGAATGTCGATAGTGCATAACAAAAAGCTCTACTTTATCTAGTAGAGCCTAAAGTCACTGTCCAAAACTCTATTATCCTCGTTGAAAAGCTTGTCAAACTAGCTTGAAGCTGCCTAACCCAACCCAAGAGGAGCATAGCTTTCTAGTTTTTTGATTTTCAATGAGGGCAAGATACTAGAAAATCTAGTATAAAAAGAGCACACAAAAAGAGACAAAAACAAGATCTACTAAATAAAGATTCTTTATTTGATAGACTTAGTTGTTCATGTCTCCCTTACCTCCGAGTATTAGTACCTCTATCCTATACCTTTCAGGAAATTTTGTCAATAGAAAACAAGTAATTTCAAGCTCTAAAATCCAAAAACAGGTCCATAGAGAGTTAGCACGTGTTTGACATGTTCGTAGTGGAACTTGTCATAGTTGCGCCAAGCAGTACGAGCTTGATCATTCAGTTTTAGGCTACCCAGTCCAATCAGCAGACTGGTACGTTGGTAAAATTTCTCAAGGTCGATTAAGATACTGTTGTCCAGTTTTTCTGCTTTTTTTAGTTCCTTAAGAGTGGTGTTCAGCAGTTCTTGTAGACGGAAATCATCGGCTGTACCTTGTTTGCAGCTTTGGTAGCTTTTATTTAACTCGGATAGGAGTTGGTAAGCTTCAGTGATGAGTGCTTTGTCTTCCATATGGGCATCCTCCTTGCTCTGATGTATTCTTGCCTATAGTATAGCACTAATAGGAAAGTTTGTCATAGTAAATATGTTAAAAAATGAGATTTTAATATCAAAGTTTGGAAGGCTGACTTATAGCCTTTTCATGGTATAATCAAGTGAGTACATCTTTATGGAGGAAATATGAAGTTAAATATTCAAGAAATTCGTAAACAACCTGAAGGCCTGCATTTTAAACAAGCTTTAGACCTGGCAGCAGACTTGCGTAAACGAAGCCAAGAGATTTTAGATGTCAAAGATATCCTTGCAGTGGGGAAGGTGCAGTACGAAGACCGTCTGTATTTCTTAGACTATCAGTTGTCATATACCATTGTCCTTGCTTCCAGCCGCAGTATGGAGCCAGTTGAGTTGGCTGAATCTTATCCAGTCACAGAAGTTTTCATGGAAGGAGCGACCAACCAACTAGACCAGGAAGTTCTAGCTGATGATTTGGTCTTGCCTATCGAAAATGGGGAAATTGACCTTGCTGAGAGCGTAGCAGATAATATCTTACTCAATATCCCTATCAAAGTCTTGACGGCAGAAGAAGAGGCGGGCCAAGGTTTTGTATCAGGAAATGACTGGCAAATCATGACTGAAGACGAATATCAAGCCCAACAAGCAGTCAAGAAAGAAGAAAACAGTCCATTTGCTGGCTTGCAAGGACTGTTTGATGGAGACGAGTAGATGGTTTTATCCAAGAAACGTGCCCGTCATGTCATTGAGGAAATAATTGCCCTCTTTCCAGATGCTAAGCCTAGTCTTGATTTTACCAATCATTTTGAACTACTGGTTGCGGTGATGTTGTCAGCTCAGACCACAGATGCAGCGGTAAATAAGGCGACGCCAGGTCTCTTTGCTGCTTTTCCAACGCCACAAGCCATGTCTGTAGCGACAGAGAGTGAAATTGCTTCACACATTTCTCGCCTGGGACTGTATCGAAATAAGGCTAAATTCCTTAAAAAATGTGCCCAACAGTTACTAGACGATTTTGATGGTCAAGTGCCTCAGACTCGAGAGGAATTAGAAAGTTTAGCTGGTGTTGGTCGTAAAACAGCAAATGTAGTATTGAGTGTGGGGTTTGGAATTCCTGCTTTTGCAGTGGACACTCATGTGGAGCGTATCTGTAAGCATCACGATATCGTTAAAAAATCAGCTACGCCACTTGAAGTAGAAAAACGTGTTATGGATGTCTTGCCACCAGAAGAGTGGTTAGCAGCCCACCAGGCCATGATTTACTTTGGACGAGCTATCTGCCATCCCAAAAATCCAGAATGTGACCACTATCCCCAATTATATGATTTTAGTAATGTTTAAGGGGATTCTGAAAAAGTTTTTGCTTGATTTTAAGGGTGCTTTGTGCTATAGTAAATGATAACTAAATAGTCCTTTAAACCTGT
The DNA here is from genome assembly GCF_000185265.1 of Streptococcus oralis ATCC 49296. Taxonomy (GTDB): domain Bacteria; phylum Bacillota; class Bacilli; order Lactobacillales; family Streptococcaceae; genus Streptococcus; species Streptococcus oralis_BC. The sequence continues at coordinate 1,238,693 of NZ_GL622183.1, forward strand.
CCCGTGAGGCAGGCAAGGAGCGCGATAAAGTAGAAGGGTGAAGTCTATACTGTTTATAGTAGGGCTCGCTTGGCTATACATTTCAAGTCTCCTTGTAGAAGGAGACTTTTCTTTTTGGAGGTTTGTCATGAAGACAAAAGAAGTTGTAGACGAATTGACTGTCAAACGAGCGATTACGCGAATTACTTATGAGATTATTGAGCGCAATAAAGATTTGAATAAAATTATCTTAGCTGGGATAAAAACGCGTGGTGTTTTCATCGCTCATCGTATCAAAGAACGCTTGGAGCAGTTGGAAAACATCACTGTTCCTGTTGTGGAATTGGACACCAAACCTTTCCGTGATGATGTTAAAAGCGGAGAAGATACTTCTTTGATTTCTGTTGATGTGACTGACCGTGAAGTTATCTTGGTGGATGATGTACTCTATACAGGCCGTACCATCCGTGCTGCTATTGATAATATTGTTGGCCATGGTCGTCCTGCGCGCGTGAGTCTTGCGGTGCTAGTTGACCGTGGACATAGAGAATTGCCTATCCGTCCAGATTACGTTGGGAAAAATATCCCAACCAGTCGTTCTGAAGAAATCATCGTAGAGATGACAGAACTTGATGGCCAAGACAGAGTTCTGATTACTGAAGAAGCTTAGAAAGCTGAAGGAGTAGCCATGTCAGAAAATCAACAAGCATTGAACCATGTGGTTTCCATGGAAGACCTTACAGTTGATCAAGTGATGAAATTGATCAAACGAGGAATCGAGTTTAAAAATGGAGCCCAACTTCCCTACGAGAACAAACCTATCGTATCGAATCTCTTCTTTGAAGATTCTACACGGACACATAAGTCCTTTGAAGTGGCAGAGATTAAACTAGGATTGGAGCGACTAGACTTTGATGTGAAGACTAGTTCGGTCAATAAGGGTGAGACACTGTATGATACCATCTTGACCCTATCTGCTTTAGGAGTGGATGTCTGTGTGATTCGCCACCCAGAGGTCGACTATTACAGAGAGTTGATTGCGAGTCCATCAATTACGACTTCCATCATCAATGGTGGAGATGGTTCGGGACAACATCCTAGTCAGAGCTTGCTTGATTTGATGACCATTTATGAGGAATTTGGGCACTTTGAGGGGCTCAAGGTCGCTATTGCAGGCGACTTGGACCACTCACGTGTTGCCAAATCCAATATGCAGATTTTGAAACGCTTGGGAGCTGAACTGTTCTTTGCAGGACCTGAGGAATGGAGAAGTCAAGAGTTTGCGGACTATGGACAGTTTGTAACTATTGATGAGATTGTTGATCAGGTGGATGTTTTGATGTTACTCCGAGTTCAACATGAACGCCATGAAAGTGGAGCTGTTTTTTCAAAAGAAGACTACCATGCTCAACACGGCTTGAACCAAGAACGCTATAATCGCTTAAAAGAAACAGCAATCATTATGCATCCTGCTCCAGTGAATCGAGATGTGGAAATTGCTGACCACTTGGTTGAAGCGCCAAAATCACGCATTGTCCAACAAATGACCAATGGTGTCTTTGTTCGAATGGCAATCTTAGAATCCGTATTGGCGAGTAGAAACGCCAACTAAAACACAAGACGTTAAAAGACGCCAGTGAGCGTCCACGAGAGGTGAAAATATGACAAAAAGACTTCTAGTATTAGAAGATGGTACAGTTTTTGAAGGCAAGGCCTTCGGAGCAGATATTGATGTAACAGGCGAAATCGTCTTTAATACAGGGATGACCGGCTACCAAGAATCCATTACAGACCAGTCTTATAATGGACAAATCTTGACCTTTACCTATCCTTTGGTGGGAAATTATGGAATTAACCGTGATGATTACGAATCCATTATTCCAACTTGTAAGGGAGTTGTCGTTTTCGAAGAGGCGCGTCGAGCTAGCAACTGGCGCAACCAAATGACCTTGGACGAATTCTTGAAAGCTAAGAAAATTCCGGGTATTTCAGGGATTGATACGCGTGCACTTACCAAGATTATCCGTAAGCATGGTACCATGCGTGCAACTTTGACTCATGTTGGGGACAGTATGGACCATGTGACGGACCAGCTCCAAGCAACAGTCTTGCCGACAGACAATATCAAGCAGGTTTCTACTAAAACTTCCTATCCGGCTCCTGGAGTTGGTTTGAGTGTGGTCTTAGTAGACTTTGGTCTCAAGCACTCAATTCTACGTGAACTTTCTAAGCGTAATTGTAACGTGACGGTTGTTCCGTATTCAACAACGGCAGAAGAAATTCTTCACCTAAATCCTGATGGAGTTATGTTGTCAAATGGTCCAGGTAACCCAGAAGACGTTCCAGAAGCACTGGACATGATTCGTGGTGTGCAAGGAAAAATTCCAATTTTCGGAATTTGTATGGGACACCAACTCTTTGCTATGGCAAACGGGGCTAAGACCTACAAGATGAAGTTTGGTCACCGTGGATTTAACCACGCGGTACGTGAGATTGCAACAGGACGTGTAGACTTTACCAGCCAAAACCATGGTTATGCAGTCAGCCGTGAGGACTTGCCAGAGCATTTGATCATTACCCACGAAGAAATCAATGACAAGTCAGTTGAAGGTGTACGTCACAGATATCAACCAGGTTTTTCTGTACAATTCCACCCAGACGCAGCTCCTGGTCCACACGACGCAAGCTACCTATTTGATGAATTTATCGAGATGATGGAAGCTTTTAAACAAGCAAACTAAAAACGAGTAAAAGCTCGTTGGAGAATTTATGTAACTGAACACGGACGGAAAGCTCGGAATTTAGAGAAACCAACTTGGATTGTCAATTCTTCCTTGGTTTTCTAAAATTCAATTGCTTTCTATTCGTCCTTTGTATCTTATTTAATGTCGCTCTGTGAGGCGACGAATAGAAAGGCAGGTCGTTTCTTTTAGTCGCTATCAGGCGAACTAAAAACTCCCTGCACTAGATTTTTTATCGAAAAATATCGTTTCTCTAAAAAATCGTCGGAGAATTTATTTAATGTCGCTCTGTGAGGCGACGAATAGAAAGGAGAAGGGTGGTCCGTATTTGCTGAACTGAATACGGGCTACGGACGGTGCTAAAAAGATAGTTATTCCTAGAACTGATAGTTCTTCGTCATAACTCCTATTTTAGCTTTGCCCGCTTGACGCCCTTAATATCTTATAAATGCCTAAACGTACTGATATTCAAAAAATTATGGTGATTGGTTCTGGTCCGATTATTATTGGTCAGGCTGCTGAGTTTGACTACGCGGGGACCCAGGCCTGCTTGTCTTTGAAAGAGGAAGGCTATGAGGTTGTTTTGGTGAACTCAAACCCTGCAACCATCATGACGGACAAGGAGATTGCGGACAAGGTTTACATCGAGCCGATTACACTTGAGTTTGTGACACGTATTCTCCGTAAGGAACGTCCTGATGCTTTGCTTCCAACTCTTGGAGGTCAGACAGGACTCAATATGGCCATGGAATTGTCTAAAAACGGTATTCTAGATGAATTGGGAGTAGAGCTTCTAGGTACTAAATTATCTGCCATCGACCAAGCGGAGGACCGTGACCTCTTTAAACAATTGATGGAAGAGCTTGAGCAGCCGATCCCTGAATCTGAAATTGTCAACACAGTGGAAGAAGCTGTTGCCTTTGCGGCATCAATCGGGTACCCTGTTATCGTTCGTCCAGCCTTTACCCTTGGTGGTACTGGTGGTGGTATGTGTGCCAACGAAGAAGAATTACGTGAAATCGCTGAAAATGGGTTGAAACTGTCACCTGTTACCCAATGTTTGATTGAACGTTCAATCGCAGGTTTCAAGGAAATCGAGTACGAAGTGATGCGCGATTCAGCTGACAATGCCCTCGTTGTTTGTAACATGGAAAACTTTGACCCAGTTGGGATTCATACAGGGGATTCTATCGTATTTGCTCCTGCACAAACCATGTCAGACTATGAAAACCAAATGCTACGTGACGCGAGCTTGAGCATTATTCGCGCACTCAAGATTGAAGGTGGGTGTAACGTTCAGCTGGCCCTTGATCCGCATAGCTTCAAGTACTATGTTATCGAAGTAAACCCTCGTGTATCGCGTTCGTCAGCCCTTGCTTCTAAGGCGACGGGTTATCCGATTGCCAAATTGGCTGCTAAGATTGCCGTCGGTTTGACATTGGATGAGGTTATCAACCCAGTTACAGGTTCAACCTATGCCATGTTTGAGCCAGCCCTTGACTACGTGGTTGCGAAAATTCCACGTTTCCCATTTGACAAGTTTGAAAAAGGTGAGCGTCGTCTTGGTACTCAGATGAAGGCGACTGGAGAAGTCATGGCCATCGGTCGGAACATCGAGGAGTCTCTTCTAAAAGCCTGTCGTTCACTTGAAATTGGGGTTCACCATAATGAAATGCCTGAACTGGCATCTGTTTCTGATGATGCCTTGATTGAAAAGGTTGTCAAGGCCCAAGATGACCGTCTCTTCTACGTATCAGAAGCTATTCGTCGTGGTTACACACCAGAAGAAATTGCTGAATTGACCAAGATTGATATCTTCTATCTGGATAAACTCTTGCACATCTTTGAAATTGAGCAAGAATTAGGTGCCCATCCACAAGATCTAGAAGTCTTGAAAACAGCTAAACTCAATGGATTTTCAGACCGCAAGATTGCGGAACTCTGGAAAACGACAGCTGAGCAAGTTCGCCAACTTCGCTTGGAAAACAAGATTGTCCCAGTTTACAAGATGGTTGATACCTGTGCGGCAGAATTTGACTCTGAAACACCATATTTCTATTCAACCTATGGATGGGAAAATGAGTCTATCAAGTCTGATAAGGAATCCGTCCTAGTCCTAGGTTCAGGTCCAATCCGTATCGGTCAAGGGGTTGAGTTTGACTATGCAACTGTTCACTCTGTTAAGGCGATCCAAGCAGCTGGTTATGAAGCCATCATCATGAACTCAAACCCAGAGACCGTTTCAACAGACTTCTCGGTATCTGACAAGCTCTACTTTGAACCATTGACATTCGAAGATGTCATGAATGTCATTGATTTGGAGCAACCAAAAGGCGTTATCGTTCAGTTCGGTGGTCAAACAGCTATCAACCTTGCCGAGCCCTTGGCAAAAGCAGGTGTGACCATTCTTGGTACCCAAGTAGCTGACTTGGATCGTGCCGAAGACCGCGACCTCTTCGAGCAAGCCCTCAAAGACTTGGATATTCCACAGCCACCAGGTCAAACAGCAACCAATGAAGAAGAAGCCGTGCTTGCAGCTCGCAAGATTGGATTCCCAGTCCTCGTTCGCCCATCTTATGTCTTGGGTGGACGTGCTATGGAAATCGTCGAAAACGAAAAAGACCTTCGTTCTTACATGGGTACCGCTGTTAAGGCCAGTCCAGACCACCCAGTCCTTGTTGACTCTTACATCGTTGGGCAAGAGTGTGAAGTTGATGCCATCTCAGATGGAAAAAATGTCCTTATTCCTGGTATCATGGAGCATATCGAACGTGCCGGTGTCCACTCAGGTGACTCAATGGCCGTTTATCCACCACAAACCTTGTCGCAAAAGGTGCAGGAAACCATCGCAGACTATACCAAACGTCTAGCAATAGGTCTTAACTGTCTTGGAATGATGAACATCCAGTTTGTCATCAAGGATGAAAAAGTCTACGTTATTGAGGTCAATCCACGTGCAAGCCGTACGGTTCCATTCCTTTCTAAGGTAACCAATATTCCTATGGCTCAGGTAGCGACTAAGCTCATTCTTGGTCAAAGTCTTGAGGAACTGGGTTACCAAGATGGACTTTACCCAGAAAGCACTCGTGTTCATATCAAGGCGCCTGTCTTCTCCTTTACGAAACTAGCTAAGGTAGACAGCTTGCTTGGTCCTGAAATGAAGTCAACAGGGGAAGTTATGGGTTCTGATACTACTTTGGAAAAAGCTCTCTATAAAGCCTTTGAAGCTTCTTACCTTCACTTGCCAACCTTTGGAAATGTAGTCTTTACCATCGCTGATGATGCTAAAGAAGAGGCCTTGGACTTGGCTCGTCGTTTCCAAAATATTGGCTATGGAATCCTCGCGACAGAGGGGACAGCAGCCTTCTTTGCCAGTCATGGACTGCAAGCTCAACCTGTTGGTAAGATTGGTGATGACGATCAGGATATCCCAAGCTTTGTTCGCAAAGGGAAAATCCAAGCGATTATCAATACTGTCGGAACCAAACGAACTGCTGACGAAGATGGTGAGCAAATCCGTCGTTCAGCCATTGAACACGGTGTGCCACTCTTTACAGCCCTAGATACAGCTAATGCCATGCTCAAGGTGCTAGAAAGCCGTAGTTTTGTCACAGAAGCGATCTAGTTGAGAAAGAATTTCACAGTTTTAAAGCCAGCGTTAGAAAACGCTGGTTTTTGCAATACAGCTATTGTCTATTTCAACCATGATTCTTTCCTTAAGAATCATTCTAAATTGTGATATAATAAGGGAGAATTGGAAATGGAAAACTATTTTCATTATATTTTCAAAAATTCCATTAAGAAAATAGGTAAAGACAGATTAGAAAGTGTAAAATTCCGATGTCTTCTTACAAAAAAGTCTCTCTTTCTGAGATCAACCAATCTATTGAAACTCCCAATAACAATCATTTTTGGCAAAATCTAAAAGCATTCTTAGGACCTGGAGCCCTTGTAGCAGTTGGTTATATGGATCCTGGAAACTGGATTACCAGTGTGGTTGGTGGTGCTTCCTACAAATATAGTCTCTTATTTGTTATTTTGATTTCATCCATCATCGCCATGCAGCTACAACAGATGGCTGGAAAGCTCGGTATCGTGACTAGGATGGACCTAGCACAGGCAACAGCACATCATGCTCCCAAGTGGCTTCGCTATAGTTTGTGGGTGATTTTAGAATTAGCTTTAATGGCGACAGACTTAGCCGAGGTTTTAGGCTCAGCGATTGCCTTAAATCTTTTATTTAAAATACCGATTATGGTCGCTATCCTCTTAACCGTTTTAGATGTATTTTTGTTACTTTTATTGATGAAATTTGGCTTCAAAAAAATTGAAGCCATTGTTACGACCCTTATTTTAACCATATTAGCCATCTTTACCTATCTGGTGGCCTTATCCAATCCAAGTATTCAGGGTATTTTTGGTGGTTATTTACCGACTCCAACATTATTTGAAACACCATTACCAGGTCATGAAAGCCAATTGACCTTGGCTCTAGGGATTGTAGGTGCGACAGTCATGCCCCATAATCTCTATCTCCATTCCTCCCTATCCCAAACAAGGAAAATCAATCACAAAGATAAGAAGGATGTTCGAAAAGCCGTGCGTTTTATGACCTGGGATTCAAATATTCAGCTGTCTCTAGCCTTTATTGTCAATTCCTTGCTTCTTATTTTAGGGGCATCTCTCTTTTTTGGGCATGCATCTGAAATTTCAGCTTTCTCCCAAATGTACAATGCTTTACAGGATTCGACGATAGCAGGAGCGATAGCTAGTTCAACTCTGTCAACTTTATTTGCCCTAGCCCTCTTAGCAAGTGGTCAAAATTCGACCATTACAGGTACTTTGACAGGACAGATTGTCATGGAAGGTTTCTTGCATCTGAAATTACCTCAGTGGATTATCCGTATCGGTACACGGATTTTTGCCTTACTCCCTGTGATTATTGTTGCCGTTTTGTTTGGGCATCAAGAAAAAACTTTGGATAAGTTATTGGTCTATTCACAGGTTTTTCTGTCAATCGCTCTTCCGTTTTCAATCTTCCCCTTAATCTATCTGACCTCTAAGAAGTCACTGATGGGAGAATTCACCAATGCCAAGTGGAACACTATCCTAGGTTACGCAGTTTCAATCATCTTGACCATTCTCAATATCAAGCTTCTTTTCGATATTTATTAACCTCGTTTGAAATCAATCATAGCGTCAGCGTGAAGGTTGACAAATAGAAAGTAGTAGTGATTGGTTCATAAAAATAAGTACAAAAAAAGAACAGTGGTAACTGTTCTTTTTTATCATTATTTGAGACCGTATTTTTTGTTGAAACGATCCACGCGTCCATCTGCTTGAGTGAACTTTTGACGTCCAGTGTAGAATGGGTGTGAGTCTGATGAAATTTCCACACGGATCAATGGGTAAGTTTCGCCTTCGAACTCAACAGTTTCGTTAGAGCGTTTTGTTGAACCGCTAAGGAATTTGTAACCAGTAGTTGTGTCCATGAAGACAACTGGGCGATATTCTGGATGGATATCTTTTTTCATTTTGCAATATTTCCTTTCTGCCATGGTCTCTTTGCGAGCCATAGATTGTTACTATACTAGTCTATCAGATTCTGATAAGTTTGGCAAGTCTTTTCCCTGATTTTATTAAAAATCTTGATAAAAAATCACTCCAGTGTTTACTGGAGTGAGGGTAGAAGAATGATTAGTTCTCTTGATTTGGAGCTTTTTCTTCTTTTTGCTCGGTTTCCTCTTTAGCTGTCTCTGTTTTATCAGCTGTAGTTTCTTCTTTTTTACGTTCTTGGGATTCTTTTTTGATTTCTTCGACTGCAGTTTTAACGGTAGAGCTTGTTACACGTCCGACAGTTTGAGCAAAATCTTTACCAGATTCAGCTAATTCAGTAAATGACTCTTTTGTAATTTTACCACCTGACATTGCCAAGAGACCAGTTACAACTAGTGCAATGCTAGCAAGAATGGCTAAAATCAAACCAAAGCCGATTGAAATGCCATATCCACCAAAGTTAGACATGTACTTATTTACATTAAAGAGACTATTTAGTGTAACGAGAGTTGCAATTGCACCCGCAACAATGACACCAATTGAGAACCCTTTAGGCATTGCTTTATTCATATTATTCAAGCACGCAAGAACAATAGACACAATAGCCGCGATAATGACAAACCACCCATCACCTTGGTAACCATTCACGCTATAGGATCCAAAAGAACCTGCATTTAAACTAGCCCATGGCAAGAGTGAACCAAGGATTGCTACTCCAGCAGAAATGAGGATAAACAAACGATTTTTTTCCATTATTAAGTCTCCTTTTATTCAGTTTGATTTATTATACCATAAACTGAGGTACAAAGAAACCGTATATTTTAAGAATCTAGCATATAAAAGGCCAAGAAAATTTTTTCTTAGCCTTGGTGAATCTGTAGAACCTCTTTCAGTTCTTGGTATATTTGTTCGTTTTCTTCTAGACTATAGGAATTGGCGCCACTGGCTAATGGATGCCCTCCTCCGTCGTGTCGTTTGGCAATTTCATTGATAGGGGTGATTTTACTGCGCATTCGCACACGGAAGTGCCCATCAGCTTGTTCAACAAAGATAGCCCAAACCTTAACAGTATCAATTCGACCAGGTGCTCCGACAATCGCTGCTGTTTCAGCATCCGTAACCTTATATTTTTCCAAGATGTCTTGAGTAAGTAGAACGCGTGCAGCTCCATTTTCATCAACTTCTAAGTGATCATAAACATACCCTTGCAATTTTGCAATCTTGAAGCTCATGGTATCCATTTGACGAGACAGTCCAGCAAAGTCAAAATCAATTTCTCGGAGCTGGCCAGCTATTCTAAAGGTACGAGCACTAGTTGAAGGGTAGAGAAAACGCCCCGTGTCCCCGACAATTCCTGCATAGAGAAGCCGTGCCGCTTCACTAGACAAAGTTAGCTGATTTTCTTGAGCAAATAATGCAATCATCTCACTGGCACTGCTTGAACTTGTATCCACCCAAGATAGGTCACCATAGATATCATCATTTGGATGGTGATCAATTTTGATGGTGAAAGCAGCTTGTTCGTAGCGTTTATCATCGATACGAGGACGATTCGCTGTATCACAAATAATAGCAAGAGCTCCTTGGTAGTCACTGTCTTGGACACTATCCATTTCCGCCATCCAAGTTAGAGTTGGTTCGTTATAACCGACTGCTTTGATGGTCTTTTCTGGAAAATGGTGCTTGAGCAAGGCTTTCAAGCCTACCTGACTTCCCAAGGCATCAGGGTCTGGTTTCATATGACGGTGAATGATAATGGTATCGTATTCTTTGATTTTCTCTAAAATTTGCTGGCAAATTTCCATAAATAACCTCAATTCTTTCTCATTTCATTGTAGCACAAGAATTTTTATTTTTAAAATGAAAAAGATATGATATAATGGAGAAAGATAAATTGAGGAGGACGTTATGGCATTAGCAAAAATTGTATTTGCCAGTATGACCGGTAATACCGAAGAAATTGCAGATATTGTAGCAGACAAATTGCGTGATTTGGGCTTGGATGTCGATGTGGATGAATGTACGACTGTTGACGCTTCAGACTTCTTGGAAGCGGACATCGCAATCGTTGCGACTTACACCTACGGTGATGGAGAATTGCCAGATGAGATGATGGACTTTTACGAAGACCTAGCAGATCTCAACTTGAATGGCAAAATCTACGGAGTGGTCGGTTCAGGAGATACCTTCTACGACGAATTCTGTAAGGCTGTTGATGACTTTGATCGCGTTTTTGTAGCGACAGGAGCAGAAAAAGGTTCAGAGTGTGTTAAAGTAGACCTCTCTGCTGAGGAAGAAGATATCGAACGTTTGGAACAATTCGCAGAAGAATTGGCTGCAAAAGTAGGATAAGAATCAAACTGCGCTGACTGGAATAAGTCGGTGCGTTTTTTTATTAGTTATTTTGGGATTTTACTAGCCTATTTGATGGCTTTTTGATACAATAATTCAAATAAAGGAGGAGGTACTATGAATTTAGATATTATTCGGCAAGAAATTGATCAAATCGACGACCAAATCGTCAAGCTCCTAGAAGAACGGATGCACTTAGTTGAAGGGGTTGTCGCTTATAAGAAAGCATCTGGTAAGCCAATCTTAGATTCTAAGCGAGAAGAAGTCATTTTTGAAAAGGTAAGGAGTCGTGTAGAGGATAAGCGCTATCAGGAGACCATTGTTGCGACTTTTTCAGATATTCTCAAACGTTCGCGTGATTATCAGGATCAAAACATCAAATGAAAAAAGAACAATTCTATCCGCTAGAGATTTTTCTGGCTGCCATGTTGGGTGGCCTTGTCCGCTACTTTGTATCTAGTCAGTTGCCAGCCAGTCCTGAATTTCCTTGGGGAACCCTTCTCGTCAATTATCTGGGAATATTCTGCCTGGTCTATCTGGTAAAAGGCTATCTGGCCCATAAGGGAACTAGTAAAGGCTTGGTTTTGGCGCTGGGGACGGGTTTTTGCGGAGGTTTAACAACCTTTTCTAGTCTAATACTTGATGCTGTGAAATTGCTCGATACCGGGCGTTATCTTAGCTTAATCATCTATCTGCTTTTGAGTATTGGAGGAGGTCTGCTATTGGCTTATGTTCTAGGGAGGAAGAAATGGTAATCGTTTATCTTGCAATCGCCTGCGGGTTCGGAGCCCTGGTGCGTTATTTCTTTTCCCGCTATAATCAAGCTTCTAAATTGCCACTGGGTACTCTCATTGCCAATCTTCTAGGATGTTTTTTGATTGGCCTACTCTACAATCATGTGGAGTCCAAGGAAGTCTATGCCATCCTAGCGACAGGTTTTTGTGGAGGGTTAACGACCTTTTCAACCTTGAATGATGAGCTGCAAAGACTAATCAGTGACAAGAAGGTATTTTATAGCTATTTAGCCTCAACATACATAGGCGGTTTTCTAGCGATTTTTTTAGGAATTCTGCTATAAATTTCTTTACTTTTAGGTGGAAATTTGGTAAACTGTATCTTGTGTGTAATGGACGCACAAAAATACAGTTTATCCGCTGAGGAAGGTTCCTCAAGATTGACAAAGATAGGAGAATAAAATGAATCCATTAATCCAAAGCTTGACTGAAGGTCAACTTCGTACAGATATCCCATCATTCCGTCCTGGTGACACAGTTCGTGTACACGCGAAAGTTGTCGAAGGTAACCGTGAACGTATCCAGATTTTTGAAGGTGTTGTTATCGCACGTAAAGGTGCAGGCATCTCAGAAAACTACACAGTTCGTAAAATCTCTAACGGTGTAGGTGTTGAGCGTATTTTCCCAATCCACACTCCACGTGTTGAAAAGATCGAAGTTGTTCGTTACGGTAAAGTACGTCGTGCGAAATTGTACTACTTGCGTGCTCTTCAAGGTAAAGCAGCTCGTATCAAAGAAATCCGTCGTTAATTCGACTAAAAAACTCTGCTCATCCAGCAGAGTTTTTCTCTAGCTCCCTTAGTTCAATGGATATAACAACTCCCTCCTAAGGAGTAGTTGCTGGTTCGATTCCGGCAGGGGGCATTTTTAGAAATGTAAAGAAATACAAACAACATTCAAAGTGTTTATTTAATGACTTTTTCCACAATTTCATTTTTAAAAATAATTTAGTATTTTTAATTTTTTGTATAACTCTTGCCTAATTTTTGAACAAAAACTAATTCAAATCTTATCAGAATAGAATAAAGTAGATCAGGTGACTGGTCTATTTTATTGTAATTAGTTGTTTGACCATTCATTATTCAGATTTTAAAATAGTCAAATACAATAATATTTTAAGGGTTAAGAATCTTCCGATTTAATCCAGATTAAGAAATTTTGTCAAGATTTATATTGAAAATATTTTTTCAAGTAAATTAGATGATTCATGCGTATCTAATTAATAAAATACAGGTATTTTATGATATAATTTTATAGATAATATATTTAAACATAGTCTATTCTAAAGCAAATGATTGCGATTTCAAATTTAAGAATTTTTAGCAAATTTTTACTAGATAAATGGATTTTTACCTAGTTCGAAAAAAATCTTCCGGAGAAATTAAGATAAAATTATGATATAAAAATTTATTGGTAAAACTTGCTGAATTGGAAATGAAGAGAACTCAGTTTGCGTCAGCAAAACTTAGAAAAGGAGAAATTACAACAACGGATGTACTTAGATAAATATGTGAATATTTGAATTCTGATATTGACAAAATTGTTGAAGTTGTACAGGATGAAGAATAAGTTTAAGAAAAAGTAAATCATAAGAAAGAGGTATGAAAATTTATGTTTGATTTTGGAAATGCAAATGATGGTCAAAGGAAAGCAATTTCTACTACAGAGGGTCCGGTTCTTATTACTGCCGGACCTGGAACTGGAAAGACTTACACTTTGGTTCAACGAGCAATTTATTTAATTGAAGAATGTGGAATAAAACCTGAAGAAATATTTATTGCTACTTTTACAGAAAAAGCAGCTAAGGAGTTAATTACGCGTATCACAAATGAATTGGCTAGTAGAGATATCTCTGTTAATGTCAATGAGATGTATGTGGGCACGTTTCATTCTTTGTGTCTACGAATTATAAAAGACAACCTTGAATATACGAGATTAAAAAAAAATTACAGACTTCTAGATACTTTTGATCAACAATACCTAGTTTTTAGGAGTATCTATAACTTTAGAACAATTGCCGGGATTGAAAATGTTATGCCTAGAGGTGGAGCATGGAAATGGGCACAAGCAATTTGTGAGCTATCAAATAATTTATCGGAAGAACTTGTAGATTTCAATTTAATGTTAGAAGATCCAGATGTTGAAATTTCTACTATTGCAAAAGTAGTAAGTGTTTATCAAAAAATGCTTGATGAGGAAAACTTGGTTGATTTTTCGTCTATCCAGACTGAATGCTATAGAATGCTTACAGAAAATTCAAATATTCTTGAATCGTTAAGAAGTAGTATTAAATACATTATGGTCGATGAATACCAAGATACAAACTATATTCAAGAACAGATAGTATTCCTTCTAGGAAAACATGAGAATATTTGTGTTGTAGGAGACGATGATCAAGGTCTTTATCGTTTTAGGGGTGCAACCATCCGAAATATACTGGAATTTCCTTCAAAGTTCGATGAAGGAAAATGTGAAGTTATTCCCTTGGTAGTGAATTATAGATCAGATAGTGATATCATTGATTTCTATAATAAGTGGATGGATACTACTTCAGGATCAAAATTTAAATTTGAGTGGGGAAAATTTAGATATTCAAAAAGAATTGAGCCACATGAAAAGTCTCCTATAAATAGTACTTGTGTTGCAAAATTAGCTAGTAAAGACGATGAGGATGAATGGCATGAGAATATCCTTAACTTTATAAATTGTCTTAAAGAATCAGGAAAGATACAGGATTATAATCAACTAGCTTTCTTATTTAGTTCAGTAAAGCATGAAAGAGTTATTAGTCTAGCTAGATTTTTGGAAAAAAATCACATTAATGTATATTCACCTAGGTCAGATATGTACTTTGAACGAGATGAAATTATGCAGACGCTAGGATGTCTTATGCTTATGTTTCCTCATTACGTAAGCGGATTGGAAAAAGGAGAATATAAATACTTAGATACTGAACATTATTCCTACTTTAGTGACTGTATCAAAGCAGCTAATGAATTTGTGACTAAGCCTGAAAATATTGAATTGAAAAGATTTATTAGAGAACATGGTAAAGAACATTACTCTTTAGCGTCATCATTTTCAGGAACGACAGATTATACGTATTCAGGATTAATTTACAGATTATTTATGTTTAAACCTTTTAGCAATATATTAGATACGGATCTAGAATTAGGAATTGTTGATATAAGACCAGCGAGAAACCTGGCCAAGCTAACTCAAATAGTTGGCAAATTCGAGTATCTGCATAATATTGACGTCATCACTGGAAAATCTATTGTAAAGAATACAGAACAGCTATTCAATATGTATTTGAAACTTCTATATGATGGCGGAATTGCAGAGTATGAAGACGATGAAGAATATGCACCGAGTGGATGTGTATCATTCCTTACAATTCATCAATCAAAAGGGATGGAGTTTCCAGTAGTTTTTGTTGATTCGCTGAGTAATATTCCTAGAAAAAGCTATAAAGATATTTTAAGCCATATAGAGAAAAAGTATTATCATCGTGAGGCTTTCGAACCATATGATGTAATGAAGATGTTTGATTTCTGGAGACTTTACTATACAGCATTTTCTAGGGCACAGAATTTATTGATTCTAACTTGTGATGAAAACAAGAATACACCAAGCAAATACTTTAAAGAGCTATACGATGAACTTCAACCTATTACGTCAATTGATCTAAATGAATTTGATTTTAAAACGGTGAAGAACGTGAATTTAAAAAACACATTTTCATTCACTTCTCATATTTCAGTATATGAAACTTGTGCACTTCAATACAAATTTTATAAAGAGTTAGAATTTATGCCAATTCGTCAGGGGGACATGCTTTTTGGTACTTTAGTTCATCAAACAATTGAAGATGTTCATAGAGCAGCACTAAAAAATGAAACTGCAAAGATTACTACAGATAATATTAGTAATTGGTTTGCAAGTAACTATTTATCACTGATTAAGAGAGAACATGGATACTTAGCTGAAGCTCAACGTAATGCAGCCTTAAATCAAGTGCTTCGATATGTGGAACGTCAAAATGGTAACTGGAGTTCGATTCAACAAGTAGAGGTTGACGTTAGTTTAGTGCAGCCAGATTATATTATAGAGGGTAAAATAGATTTGGTAAAAGGAGAGAATGGGACTGTAGAGCTCATAGATTTTAAGTCTGAGAAGAAACCAGATATGGAAAAAATGAGAGACCGACTTGAACATTATCGTAGACAGCTTCATATTTATGCTCATCTTATTGAGCAGAGAACAGGTCAGAAGGTCAGCAAAATGCATTTATACTACACTGGTGAGGAAGATGGTAATCCGATGATTAGCTTTCCTTACACAAAAAGTGCTATCGATGGTACTGTGGCTACATTTGATGATACTGTGCATAAGATATTAAGAAAAGACTTTAAAAATTGTTCGAATGATGTAAAAATTTGTTCGAACTGCGATTTCAGGCACTACTGTCATAAATAATTTTACTGAATAATGATTTTGGAGGAAATAAAAATGGAAGAACTGATCACTTTTGATTTTGAACAGAGACCGACTATAAAGGGATTTCCAGAACTTAGATGGACGGGTAAAAGACCGTATCGTTCGACACAGTATTATCCGGCTCAACTTCGTGAAAGGTACGGAGAAGAAAAAGATAATTGGATTAATAAAATTTTCTGGGGTGATAATCTCCAAGTAATGAGTCATATGCTTAAGGAATACCGTGGGAAAATTGATCTTATTTATATCGATCCCCCATTTGATTCTAAAGCAGATTATAAAAAGAAAATAGAAATAAAAGGAGTGGGAAAGACAGAAGCAGATTCATCTTCTTTCGAAGAAAAACAGTATGGAGATATTTGGACAAATGATGAGTACCTTCAATTTATGTATGAAAGATTAATTCTATTGAGGGAATTATTATCAGATTCTGGAACGATATTTTTGCACTGCGATTGGCATAAATCTCATCATTTGAGAATGCTAATGGATGAAGTGTTCAGCCCTAATAATTTTATTGATGAAATTGTGTGGGGGTATGAAGATATAGGTAGTAGAGCTGTTAAGTACTTTAAGAGAAAACATGACACAATACTAATGTATTCTAAAACTGCATCAGAAGATAGGACTTTCAACATACTTAGAAAGCGTTTGTCGGAAAGTACCATTAAGCGTTATCAGTCATATTTTGATGATGATGGGAAAATATCTTATCAAAAACTAAAAGATACAAATCCTGGAGTCTTTGCGAAATTGAAAGGCATACCAGAAGATTTGTCAGAGACTTGGTTGGATATTAATAATGGTGCACCTTTATCTGATTGGTGGGTAGATATTTCTGCATTAAAGAATGGGTTCGCAGAAGCCACTGGATATCCAACACAAAAGCCTGAAGCTTTACTTGAAAGAATAATCATGGCATCTTCCAATCCAGGAGACTTAGTTTTTGATTGCTTTATGGGTAGTGGTACTACTCAGGCTGTTGCCATGAGATTAGGTCGAAGATTCATTGGTTCAGATATAAATCTTGGTGCTGTACAAACGGCCACAAAAAGACTAATTAATTTAGCAAAAGAAATACAATTAGATGATATTTATGATAATTTGGAAGTTTATAATGTTAATAATTATGATTTCTTCAGAAATCCAATTGAAGCAAAAAACTTGATTGTGGAAGCCTTGGAAATTCAACCGTTCAAACAAGGAAATATATGGGATGGAGAGTTGGACGGTCGAATGGTTAAGATTATGCCAGTAAATAGAATTGCTACTAAAGCAGATCTCGAAGAACTAAAAGCAAATCTTCCATATAAGACTTATGAAAAAATAAAAGAGGAAAATCCTCGTCAGGTAGTGGAACAGATTACCATAGTGTGCATGGGACATGAACCTGATCTAAAAGCTTCTCTTGAACAGTCCTTGGCAGATTATAAGGTTGATGTGCAAATAGTAGATATATTACGAGATAAATCAGATCTTCAACTAAAGAGAGAGGCAGAGGCTGAGATTGTACGAGAAGGTAATCAGCTTATTGTTCGTTCATTTTACCCGATGAATCTAATGCAAAAACTCTCTTTACAAAAAGAGTATGTGGATGATTGGAAACAATTAGTTGAATCAATTATTATTGACTGGAATTATGACGGTGCTGTTATGCAACCAACGGTAACAGATGTTTCAGATAAAAACTCTTTTGTTTATGGGGTTTATGAAATACCAGAAAGTGCAGGGAATATCAAGGTTAAAATAACAGATTTACTATCAGAATCATTAGAGAAGGAGGTGTAGCATATGGCTAAACAGTCTTCAATGATGTTCGTAGAAGATTTTGCATTCTATGAGCAACTATGGTGGTATTACACTTCAAATAGGGGGAAAATCCGTTCTAGATATAATGATCTTACAAAGAAATTTCTTGCATATAACGATAAGAATGAAAATACAAATGCATTCTTGCGTAAACCACAATTTGAAGCTTTAGAAATGTATGTATTTATTAAGGAGTTTATGAATAATGCACACATGTACGAGATGTTTGACGATTGGAGAAATCGTAAGGATAAGTTTGCAGATGCGTCTTACTACAGTATTCATAAAGGTGGACAGGGTTCAATTATCGATCTTGGAGATGAACAGAATGAGCTCATCTTCAAACAGATGAAGAAGTACAAAGAATCTTATCCAAACTATATTTACGCACTTACTATGGGGCTTGGTAAGACCATTCTTATGGGGACATGTATTTTTTATGAATTCTTGTTAGCAAACAAGTATCCTAAGGATAAAAGATTCTGTCACAATGCACTTGTGTTTGCACCAGATAAGACAGTACTTGAATCTTTACGTGAGATCATAACTCTTGATAAGACGAAAGTTGTACCACCAGAATATGCTCGTGTACTCGATGCAAATATCAAGTTCCACTATTTGGATGAGAGTGGTACTACTCTCCACACAATAGATGATTCAGCCTTTAATATTATAATTTCTAATAATCAAAAAATTATTGTTAAGAAAAAGCGCAAAGAAGATAAACCAACAGATGTATTGTTCTCTGGTAGTTCATTACTTGCTGATATTTATGGAGATGACGATGATGGTGATGTGTGGGATGATACAAGTTTAATAGATAATCAAAGATTTAAAAAACTGTGTCGTTTGCCACAGCTTGGAGTTTATGTTGACGAGGCACATCATTTATTTGGAGCAAACTTGGAAAAAGAATTAAGATCGGGTGGCACAAATAAGACAACATTGAGAAATACTATTAACATGCTTGCAGAAGCAACATCTATTGTTGCGTGCTATAACTACACAGGTACTCCATACGTAAAAAAACAAGTATTGCCAGAAGTTGTTTATGCCTATGGTCTTAACGAATCGATTAGAAATGGTTTTTTAAAAGATGCAGATCCTATTGGTTTTGATAACGTAAAGAACGAAGAGTTCTTGAAAAAATCAATCACAACGTTCTGGGAAAGATATGGTGGCAAGACCTACGAGGGGCTTCCTCCTAAGATGGCAATTTTTGCGACTAGTGTTGCAGAAGCTACGGACGTAGTAAGGCCTATAGTGGAGAAGGTGTTAAGTGAACTTGATGTGCCATTAGATACAATCTTAGTTAATACAGGTGATTCGACTGTGACTAATAACGAAGACATCAGAAATTTTAACAATCTTGATGTTCTCGGAACAGAAGGAAGTAAAAAACAATTTATTATCCTTGTTGAAAAAGGACGTGAAGGATGGAATTGTCGCTCTTTATTGAGTATCGCTCTATTCCGCAGTCCTAAATCTAAGATTTTTGTATTGCAAGCAACTATGAGATGTTTGAGAAAACTTACAGATGAGCAACTTAAGGCTACAGTTTTCTTGTCAAAGGAAAATTTAGATACGCTAGATGCTGAACTTCGTAATAACTATAATATGGAGATTAGTGACCTGGGTAAAAGACCTAAAAAGAAAAAGAGCAATTATAAAGTTCGAGTTTTACCGCCACCAAGAAGCATAAAAATGAAACGTATCTGGCATGAGTACTCATTGATTGAAAAGGATTATTCTGAACCAATAAACTTCGAAATACAACAGATTGATGAAACAAAGTATGAATCTAGAATGTATGAAAAAGGCAGTATTAGGTTAGATATGTCTGCAAAAGAAACCATCATTGATGATATTAAAGAACAGACTAAGTTCAGTAGATTTTCTTTGGTTGGAGAAATCTCACGTTATATGAATTTATCTTGTTTGATGATTGAGCGTATTTTGAAAGAATCTGTTGATGGGTTTGATGAAATTGTTGATGCAGTTAACAGACATAATGAGATTTTAGATGATATCATAATACCTAAAGTATTCCATGCTTTGTATGAAGTTAAATCAGAGCAGAAGAATGAAGATATAGATGTAGTTCTACTTAAAGAACCAAAGGATGCAGGTTATTATGAATTTTCAGCGGAAGCAAGTCTAGTCATTGAAAAAGAACATAATAGCTTTACTGATGCGGAGATAGCTAAAAGCTTCCATGCGGATACATATTGCTTCGATTCTAAGCCAGAGAAAGAATGCTTCTTGCAGTATATCTCTAATGTGAATGTAGAAGAGATTTATTTTACTGGAATGTTTACGGCAAACCAAGGTGACTTATTCGTGCAATATTATGATCCAGAATCTAAGAGGATAAGACAGTACTATCCTGATTTCTTGGCTAAGATGGCTGATGGTTCTTATCAGATCATAGAAGTAAAAGGTGACAATATGATTGATGATGAGGTTGTAAAAGCCAAGGCGGAAGCAGCTGAAGAAATGTCAGTCGCTAGTGGTATGAGATATATCATGTATGCTGGTAATGATATTATGAAGCGAAATGTTCTAGATAGTACAACTGATTCTGCTCAGAACAGTTTATTTGAAAGTACAAATTGAATTTTTAATTTTGTCATATCTTTTATAATTGTTGTAAAGAAGAGAGTCGCTTTCCCTTTAATGTACAATTGATGATTACTAATAACTGAAAAAAATTAAGCGAAACTTTTGACCAAATATTGACCAAGTTTATCCTAAATCCTATTAGAATAGGCTTTCTAGGTATATTTTATATTCCTGCAGGGGGCATATAAACAGTGTAAAAAACCGCTCAGCTGAGCGGTTTTCGTATTTTATCATACTTTACAGTACCCACGTACGGATGGCATGGGCAACGCCGGATTCGTCGTTTGTTTTGGTGATGTATTTGGCGATTTTTTTGAGTTCTGGATTTCCATTTTCCATGACAACGGGGTTGCCAACGACTTCCAGCATGGCGCGGTCATTTTCTTCGTCCCCGATCGCCATGGTTTCATCTTTGGTCAATCCTAGTTTTTCAGCTAAGTGTATAATGGCTGAGCCCTTGTCTACATTCTTTTTAAGGAGTTCGAGGTAGAAAGGAGCTGATTTGTTGATGGAGTAGCGTTCGTAAAATTCCGCTGGGATTTTTTCAATTGCAGTATCGAGAATCTCTGGTTCATCGATAAACATACACTTGACGATTTCCTTGCCAGCCATTTCTTCAGGTGTGCGGTAGAAGATGGGCATGCTGACGAGGGTTGATTCGTGCACCGTGTATTTTCCGATATTGCGATTGGCAGTATAGATACCGTCCTTGGTAATAGCGTGCATGTGGACACCGAGCTTACGACTGAGAAATTCCATATCCAGATAATCCTCATAGGCTAAAGATTCGCTGATAATCTCATGTCCAGTAGCAGTTTCTTGAACAAGGGCACCGTTGAAGGTCACGACATAGTCCCCCTCGTCTCTCAACTTTAAGTCGTCTAGAAGTTTGGCAACACCTGCGATAGGACGACCCGTTGCAATCACGACTTTGACACCAGCTTGTTTGGCATCTTGGATAGCAGAAAAGACTTCCGGAGTGATTTCCTTCTTACTGTTGACTAGGGTACCATCGATATCGACGGCGATTAGTTTAATACTCATATATTTCCTCTATTCCTTCTTATTTGGGGTAAAATGATCGTTCTCAATCAAGTGTAAAAATTGCTGGGTAACGCTTGCGAAGATGCTGTTTTGATCTAACATTTCTTTTGGGAAATAGAAACGATTATCTCCGTGGCGGCTGCCAGCAAGGGATTGGACGATAGGAGATAGGCTAGAGAGTTCAGCCAGTTCTCCATTTTTTTGTAGAATCTCAATCTGTGTCCGTGGATTTTCAGATTCGGGACGATAGATATCATAAGGTAGGTCAAAGTTCTTATGAATGGCTGTATAGTAGTCGGGATCAAAACCGATTTCTTCAACCAGTTGTCTCATGGTTGCGAGTTGGTCTTGATCTTCTTGAGAAAAAGTAATGGATTTAAAGACCTTGCGGTTGACAAAACGTTGCGACAAGTCGGCTAATATCTTGTCAGGACTGGTCATCCAGAGTTGGAAGTAGGTATTCATCACGCCATCATCCAGAGCCAGATAGTCAGATAGAGTAACTTTCTTTTCAAAAAAAGGTAGCAAATGAGGAGAAGTGCGTGCAAAGAAATCCTTATCTTCAGGATAGAGTTCCTTGGCGCGTTTTAGAAGATTTTGTAGGAGAACCTCCATGGCCCGTGTTGCTGGGTGGAAATAAACCTGCATATACATCTGGTAACGACTGAGGACATAATCTTCGATGGCATGCATGCCATTGCGCTGAAAGGCGATGCCATTTTCGACAGGACGAATGACTCGGAGGATGCGAGTCAGGTCAAATTCCCCATAAGATGCTCCTGTAAAATAGGAGTCGCGCAAGAGATAGTCCATGCGGTCCGCATCGATCTGACTGGAAATGAGCTGTACGACCTGCTTGTTAGGATAGGTATGGTCGATGACACTAGCCACCTTTTTGGGGAAATCAGGCGCTACTTGTAGTAGGACTTGGTGAATCTCTGTCTCAGGACTTTGGATGATTTCCTGAGTAATGGCCTCATGATCTGTATCAAAGAGATGTTCAAAAGTATGCGAGTAGGCACCATGCCCGAGGTCATGAAGGAGTGCAGCGGTCATGGTCAAGAGAGATTCAGCAGGATCCCATTCTTCAGGATATTTTTCTTCAAAAATCTCTGTGATACGACGAGCAATCTCATAGACTCCCAAACAGTGGGAAAAGCGACTGTGCTCCCCACCATGGAAAGTATAGCTGGAAGTTCCTAGCTGTTTGATACGACGCAAGCGTTGAAATTCTTTTGTATTGATCAAGTCATAGATGACCTGATTGTTTACATGGATATAATTGTGAACTGGGTCACGGAATACTTTTTCGTTCATATGACCATTATAGCAAAATCCTGTTCTTTTTGGTAAAATAGTAGGATAAGAGACAAGAAAGAGGATTTGATGTGAAGATTCGGATGCGAAATAGGATTCAGTTTGATGAACAATTGGAAGTCATTGACCAACTTTATGACGTGGAAGTGCATGAAAAAGGGGATTTTAGCTATCTGCTTTTTTATAATGAGGAAAAAGAAAAAGTAGTTATTAAATTCCATGGTCAAGAACTGGTGATGACCCGTTTCTCCAATCCGAAGACCATTATGCGTTTTCTCAGGGATAGTGATAGTTTAGCCTATATTCCGACTCCCATGGGCATGCAGGAGTTTATCATTCAAACGAATCACTACAAACTGGATGGGCAAAAGATTGAGCTAGCCTATCAACTGCAAAATCAAGAGGGACATCCCTTTGCCAGCTATCAATTAGAAATTACTTGGGGATAAGAAAAAGGTTGGCGAATGCCAACCTTATTTGATATAGAGTTCTTGATTTTTTAGGACAATTTCACGAACACTTGCGAATTTCTTGAGTTTTTTCAGTTCTTCAGGATGGGTTACCAGAGTAATAACATAGCCCTCTTTACCCATGCGACCTGTACGGCCAGCGCGGTGGGTATAGGTTTCCATATCTCTAGGGACGTCAAAGTTTACGACACATTCTAGGCTATCGATATCAATCCCACGTGCCAAAAGGTCTGTTGCAAGGAGCAGGGTTAGCTGCTTGTCCTTAAACTTTTCTAAGATGACTTTTCGAAATTTCACATTGACATCACTAGCGAGGGAGACAGCCAAGACATCACGATACTGTAATTTTTCTTCTGCACTTCCAAGATCTGATAGGCTATTAAAGAAAACCAGTCCGCGGAAATCCTCTACATGAGCCAGCTTTCGTAGCATGTCCACTCGGTGACGTTGGTCTACCTGCATGTAGAAATGTTGAATGTTGTCCAGTTTTTGATCAGAGAGATCAATGGTATGTGTGTTGGGCGCAATCTTTTCTTGGTCAAACTTGGTCGTCGCACTCATGTAGATGAGTTGGTGGTCACGAGGTGCGTAGTGGGTGATTTTCTCGACAAAGTGAATTTGAGAATCATCGAGCAATTGGTCAAATTCATCCAGAATGATGGTTTCCACATTCATCATCTTGATTTTTTTCAATTTAATCAACTCAAAGATACGGCCAGGGGTTCCAATCAGAATTTCTGGTCCTTTTTTGAGTCGTTCAATCTGGCGTTTCTGACTGGAACCTGATAAGAAGAGCTGAGCACTCAAGCCGATAGCTTCTGCCCATGTTTTACATACGTCAAAAATCTGTCCAGCTAGTTCTGTATTTGGTGCTAGGATCAAGAGTTGTTGGGCTTTTTTCTTTTGTAGTTTGAGAAGACTAGGTAGGAGATAGGCTAAAGTCTTCCCTGTACCAGTGGGACTGACTCCAAGAATATTTTCCCCTTCTGTTATAGGTTCAAAAAGTTGAGTCTGAATGGGAGTGAAGTCTTGGAAACCGAGTTGGTCGCTCAGTTCTTGCCATTCAGTAGGTAGTTTGGTTTTCATTTTTCTGCCTCAAATCTAATGCCAGCAGTCTGGCGCATGGTATAGAGTAAATCATGAACAGAGCCTGCATCATCCAGCCAAGTCAGGTAAAGCGTCTGGTCTGGTTGCTTGATCATGTGTGCAAATGCAGCAACTTCCTCAGTCATCGTATGAGGAGCCTGTTGGATAGGGAGCTGAACTTGATTTCCTTGGTGGTTAGTAAAAATAGCTGAGCGGATATGTTCAATCGTGCTGAGGGTCAAAGTTCCATCTGCTGTGTAAATCTCACAAGGAAGATTGGAAGTGATGTTTTTCCCAGCCTTGATATGAACTTGAAAGTTAGGGTAGAAGAGGATACCGTCTCCACTCAGGTCAATGCTGTTGTCAAGCTGTTGAGCCTGATAAGTCGCGTCCTGAGCCTTTCCAAAGAGGCGAATAGCAGCATAGAGAGGATAAATCCCTAGGTCCATAAGGGCTCCACCAGCAAAACGGTCTGAAAAGACATTTGGCGTCTGCCCAGCTAACAAGTCCGGCATCTTGGAAGAATACTTAGCATAATTGAAATCAGCTCCCAATACTTGCTTGTCTGCCAAAAAATCCTTAATAGTAGTAAAAGTTTCCTCGTGGTAATTACGAGCTGCCTCAAAGATAAAACAGTGATTCTTCTCAGCTGTCTGTCTCAAATCCAGCCACTCTTGTGGCTGAGTGACAGCTGGCTTTTCAAGAATGACGTGCTTGCCAGCAGACAAGGCAGTCTTTGCTTGAACAAAATGCAAGGAGTTTGGACTGGCGATATAGACTACATCAAAGGAAGACTTAAAGAAGTCTTCTAATTGATCAAAGAGTTGGATATTTTCATAGCGAGAAGCAAAGGTTGCGGCAGTTTCTCGTTTTCTAGAATAGACTGCAACCAGCTGGTATTCTCCGCTAGCATGGGCTGCTTCTATGAAATGATGGCTGATAGCCCCTGTTCCGATGATACCTAATTTAAGCATAAATACTCCTTTTCCGACTTCAAATCCTTCCTTCATTATAACATAGAAAAGAAGGACTATCCAACAGATGGTAAAAATTTTCAAATGGGCTACGAATTTCTCAAAGAAAGTGGTACAATGTTCAGATAAGTAGATGAAATGAGAAGGGGGAGAAAATGAGATTATTACCAATAAGAAAAATATCACGTCAGTCTAAGAGACTAGCGCTTTTTTTGACTTTTTGTGCAGGATATGTCGATGCCTATACCTTTATCGTGCGAGGGAACACCCTTGTCGCTGGACAGACTGGGAATGTCGTTTTTCTTTCTGTAGGACTCATTCAACAAAATGTATCGGATGCTAGTGCTAAAGTAATGACCTTGTTGTCCTTTATGATGGGCGTCTTTTTTCTGACATTGTATAAGGAAAAACTACGAATTGTTAAAAAGCCGATTTTGTCCTTGATTCCTCTTGCAGTCCTGTCCCTAATTATAGGCTTTGTGCCGCAAACGGTTGATAATATCTATCTCGTACCGCCATTAGCCTTCTGTATGGGGCTGGTGACAACTGCTTTTGGAGAAGTGTCAGGGATTGCCTATAATAATGCTTTTATGACAGGGAATATCAAACGTACCATGTTAGCTTTTGGAGATTATTTTCGGACCAAGCATACGCCTTTCCTACGAGAGGGCTTGATTTTTGTTAGCTTGCTTAGCAGTTTTGTCTTCGGAGTTGTTTTTTCAGCTTATTTGACGATTTACTATCAGGAGAAGACAATTCTAGGTGTTCCTCTTATGATGAGTATCTTTTACTTTAGTATGCTTTTTGCTTCTTGGAGAAAAAAAGGAGAGAAATAGCTTAAATTTGATTGATTTTACTTGTAAGAAAAAAGAAGATATGCTATACTTGAAGAGTTGACTATGCACAGTCCTGTGCAACCGCACGAACATCGTTTGCTCGTCGTATACAAAATTTAAACTTTGTTATACTTAGAGCTCTTCTTTTAAGTGGTTCGTCCCACGATGCTAGGCGAGTCTTCACAAAAACACGGGGAAACCCTAAAAATCATAGGAGGTGCATAATGAGCACATACGCAATTATCAAAACTGGCGGAAAACAAGTTAAAGTTGAAGTTGGTCAAGCAATCTACGTTGAAAAATTGAACGTTGAAGCTGGTCAAGAAGTTACTTTTAACGAAGTTGTTCTTGTTGGTGGTGAAAACACTGTTGTCGGAACTCCACTTGTTGCTGGAGCTACTGTAGTTGGAACTGTTGAAAAACAAGGAAAACAAAAGAAAGTTGTTACTTACAAGTACAAACCTAAAAAAGGTAGCCACCGTAAACAAGGTCACCGTCAACCATATACAAAAGTTGTCATCAACGCGATCAACGCTTAATTTTAAGGAGAACACATGATACAAGCAGTCTTTGAGAGAGCCGAAGATGGCGAGCTGAGGAGTGCGGAAATTACTGGACACGCCGAAAGTGGCGAATACGGCTTAGATGTCGTGTGTGCATCGGTTTCTACGCTTGCCATTAACTTTGTCAATTCCATTGAGAAATTTGCAGGCTACGAACCAATCTTAGAATTAAACGAAGATGAAGGTGGCTATCTAAAGGTTGAAATACCAGCGGATCTTCCTTCACACCAGAGAGAAATGACCCAGTTATTCTTCGAATCATTTTTCTTAGGTATGGCAAACTTATCGGAGAACTCTTCTGAGTTCGTCCAAACCAGAGTTATCACAGAAAACTAACACGGAGGAAAACATTATGTTAAAAATGACTCTTAACAACTTGCAACTTTTCGCCCACAAAAAAGGTGGAGGTTCTACATCAAACGGACGTGATTCACAAGCGAAACGTCTTGGAGCTAAAGCAGCTGACGGACAAACTGTAACAGGTGGATCAATCCTTTACCGTCAACGTGGTACACACATCTACCCAGGTGTAAACGTTGGACGTGGTGGGGACGATACTTTGTTCGCTAAAGTTGAAGGCGTAGTACGCTTTGAACGTAAAGGTCGCGATAAAAAACAAGTTTCTGTTTACCCAATCGCTAAATAAAAAGGTCCAGTGAACCTTTTTATCCCGAGCCTTGAAATGAAAAGGCGAGGAAGCTACAAGTAGCATTAAATAAGGCTTTCCGAGTTTTCGGAGAGCCTATTTTTTTGTTTTGATACCCACAATTTTTTGCTACTAGTGTAGATGAATTTTGTGAGCGACATTATTTTTCCTAGGTGGAAAACTTCTAAAATATGGTATAATGAACAGATAGAGAAGTTGGGGGTAAAAGATGAACATTCAACAATTACGCTATGTTGTTGCTATTGCCAATAGTGGTACTTTCCGAGAAGCTGCTGAAAAGATGTATGTCAGTCAGCCGAGTCTATCTATTTCTGTGCGCGATTTGGAAAAAGAGCTAGGCTTTAAGATTTTTCGTCGGACGAGTTCGGGAACGTTTTTGACCCGTCGTGGTATGGAATTTTATGAGAAAGCACAAGAGTTAGTTAAAGGCTTTGATGTTTTTCAAAATCAGTATGCCAATCCTGAGGAAGAAAAGGATGAATTTTCCATTGCCAGTCAGCACTATGACTTCTTGCCACCAACGATTACAGCCTTTTCAGAGCGTTATCCTGATTATAAGAACTTTCGTATTTTTGAGTCTACCACAGTTCAAATATTAGACGAAGTAGCCCAAGGACATAGTGAGATTGGGATTATCTACCTCAACAACCAAAATAAAAAGGGCATCATGCAACGGGTTGAAAAGCTTGGTTTAGAAGTTATTGAACTAATTCCTTTCCAGACTCACATTTATCTTCGTGAAGGGCATCCTTTAGCACAGAAAGAGGAATTGGTCATGGAGGATTTAGCAGATTTACCAACAGTTCGTTTTACTCAGGAAAAGGATGAGTACCTATACTATTCAGAGAACTTTGTCGACACCAGCGCGAGCTCGCAGATGTTCAATGTGACGGACCGTGCTACTTTGAATGGTATTTTGGAGCGGACAGATGCTTATGCGACTGGGTCTGGATTTTTAGATAGTGACAGTGTTAATGGGATTACAGTCATTCGTCTCAAGGATAATCTAGATAATCGCATGGTCTATGTCAAACGGGAAGAAGTGGAGCTTAGTCAAGCTGGGACTCTTTTCGTTGAGGTTATGCAAGAATATTTTGATCAAAAGAGGAAATCATGAAAAAAAGAGGGATAGTAGCAGTCATTGTACTGCTTTTGATTGGGCTGGATCAGTTGGTCAAAAATTATGTTGTCCAGCAGATTCCACTAGGTGAAGTTCGTTCGTGGATCCCCAATCTCGTTAGCTTGACCTACCTGCAAAATAGAGGAGCAGCCTTCTCCATGCTGCAAGATCAGCAGTGGTTATTTGCTGTCATTACACTAGTCGTCATGGTAGGTGCCATTTGGTATTTACATAAACACATGGAGGATTCTCTCTGGTTGGTTTTTGGACTGATTTTGATAATCGCGGGAGGTCTGGGCAACTTTATCGACAGAATGAGTCAAGGTTTTGTGGTGGATATGTTTCACCTAGACTTTATCAACTTTGCGATTTTCAATGTTGCTGACAGCTATTTGACAGTTGGTGTGATTATTCTATTGATTGCAATGCTTAAAGAGGAAGTAAATGGAAATAAAAATTGAAACTGGTGGGCAACGTCTAGACAAGGCTCTGTCAGATCTGACAGAATTGTCACGCAGTCTCGCTAACGAACAAATCAAGGCTGGACAAGTTTTGGTGAATGGGCAAGTAAAGAAAGCCAAATACATTGTCCAAGAGGGGGATATCGTCGCCTACCATGTGCCAGAACCAGAGGTTTTAGAGTATGTGGCTGAGAATCTGCCGCTCGAGATTATCTACCAAGATGAGGATGTAGCCGTTGTTAACAAACCTCAAGGGATGGTGGTTCATCCGAGCGCCGGTCATACTAGCGGAACCTTGGTCAATGCCCTCATGTACCATATCAAGGACTTATCAGGTATCAATGGGGTTCTCCGACCGGGTATCGTTCATCGCATTGACAAGGACACGTCTGGCCTCCTTATGATTGCTAAGAATGATGAGGCCCACTTGGCACTCGCTCAAGAACTCAAGGATAAAAAATCTCTCCGCAAATACTGGGCGATTGTTCATGGTAATCTGCCAAATGATCGTGGTGTCATTGAAGCCCCGATTGGTCGTAGTGAAAAAGACCGTAAGAAACAGGCTGTGACTGCTAAAGGGAAGCCAGCAGTGACTCGTTTTCAAGTCTTGGAACGCTTTGGAGATTATAGTTTGCTAGAGTTGCAACTGGAAACAGGACGTACCCACCAAATCCGTGTTCATATGGCTTATATTGGCCATCCAGTCGCTGGTGATGAAGTCTATGGTCCTCGTAAGACTTTGAAAGGACATGGACAGTTTCTCCATGCTAAGACTCTAGGTTTTACCCATCCGAGAACAGGTGAAACCTTGGAGTTCACAGCAGATATTCCAGAGATTTTTAAAGAAACGCTGGAAAGATTGCGTAAAACTGAGAATAGATAAAAGAGTTGAGATGCCTTGTCTCAACCTTTTTCATTTCAAGTCTTTTCTATTTTAAAGTATTCATGTTATAATGGATAAATATGAAGAATCGGAGTGAGAATATGAAGTACAAACGAATCGTCTTTAAGGTAGGGACCTCCTCCTTAACAAATGAAGACGGGAGTTTATCAAGGAGTAAAGTAAAGGCAATTACCCAGCAATTGGCTATGCTGCATGAGGCTGGACATGAGTTGATTTTAGTGTCATCTGGGGCAGTTGCCGCTGGATTTGGAGCTTTGGGTTTTAAAAAACGTCCGACCAAGATTGCAGATAAACAAGCTTCGGCTGCAGTTGGTCAGGGACTTTTGTTGGAGGAATACACAACCAACCTCCTCATGCGCCAGATCGTTTCTGCACAAATCTTGCTGACACAGGATGATTTTGTAGATAAGCGTCGCTATAAGAATGCCCACCAGGCCTTGTCTGTATTGCTTCATCGTGGTGCAATCCCCATCATCAACGAGAATGACAGTGTCGTTATTGATGAGCTCAAGGTGGGTGATAATGACACTCTGAGTGCCCAGGTAGCGGCGATGGTCCAAGCAGACCTTTTAGTTCTCTTGACGGATGTGGACGGTCTCTATACCGGAAATCCCAACTCAGATCCAACAGCCAAACGTTTGGAGAAAATCGAGACTATCAATCGTGAGATTATTGATATGGCTGGTGGAGCAGGTTCGTCAAACGGTACTGGGGGTATGTTGACAAAAATCAAAGCTGCAACTATTGCGACGGAGTCAGGTGTGCCAGTCTATATTTGCTCTTCCATGAAATCTGATGCCTTGATTGAAGCAGCAGAGGAGACCAAGGATGGATCCTTCTTTGTTGCGCAAGAGAAGGGACTTCGTACCCAGAAACAATGGCTGGCCTTCTATGCTCAAAGTCAGGGAAGGATTTGGGTAGATGGTGGAGCTGCAGAGGCACTTTCAAAAAACGGGAAAAGTCTCCTTTTATCGGGTGTGGTAGAAGTGGAAGGAAACTTCTCTTACCACGATATTGTAACAGTAGCAGATAAAGAAACAGGTCAATCTCTTGGA
Source organism: Streptococcus oralis ATCC 49296 (assembly GCF_000185265.1). GTDB lineage: Bacteria > Bacillota > Bacilli > Lactobacillales > Streptococcaceae > Streptococcus > Streptococcus oralis_BC. Next base: position 1,269,543 of record NZ_GL622183.1, read on the forward strand.
AAGGGACGTGTCCAATTTGGTGTCTCAGCCCTAGAAGATATGCTCCGTTCTCAAAAAGCTAAGGGAGTCTTGATTCACCGTGATGACTGGATTTCTATCACTCCTGAAATCCAGCTGCTTTTTACAGAATTTTAGAGGTGAAAAGATGGTAAGGACACAAGAACAATTTGAACAGGTACAAGCTGTTAAGAAATCAATCAATACTGCTAGTGAAGCAGTGAAAAACCAAGCCTTGCTAGCTATGGCTGATCACTTAGTGGCTGCTACTGAGGAGATTTTAGCGGCCAATGCCCTCGATATGGAAGCGGCCAAGGGGAAAATCTCAGATGTCATGCTAGACCGTCTTTATTTGGATGAAGGACGTATAGAAACGATGGCAAGAGGGATTCGTGAAGTGGTTGCTTTACCAGATCCTATTGGTGAGGTCCTAGAAACCAATCATCTTGAAAATGGTTTGGTTATTACCAAGAAGCGTGTGGCCATGGGGGTTATTGGTATTATCTATGAAAGCCGTCCAAATGTGACGTCTGATGCGGCTGCCTTGGCTCTCAAAAGTGGCAATGCGGTCGTTCTTCGTAGTGGCAAGGATGCCTATCAAACAGCTCATGCTATTGTCACAGCCTTAAAGAAGGGCTTGGAGACGACTACCATTCATCCAGAGGTGATTCAACTAGTAGAAGATACTAGCCGGGAAAGCAGCTATGCCATGATGAAGGCCAAGGGTTATCTAGACCTTCTCATACCTCGTGGAGGTGCTGGTTTGATCAATGCTGTTGTTGAAAATGCTATCGTGCCTGTTATCGAGACAGGAACTGGGATTGTCCATGTCTATGTGGATAAGGATGCAGATGAAGACAAGGCTCTATCGATCATCAACAATGCTAAAACCAGTCGTCCTTCTGTCTGCAATGCTATGGAAGTTTTACTGGTTCATGAAGACAAGGCAGCGGATTTCCTTCCTCGCTTGGAACAAGTTCTGGTTACAAGTCGGAAAGAAGCTGGCCTGGAGTCAATTCAATTCCGCTTGGATGAGAAAGCAAGTCAGTTTCTTTCAGGTCGAGCAGCTGAGGATCAAGACTTTGACACTGAGTTTTTAGATTATATCCTAGCGGTTAAGGTTGTGAGCAGTTTAGAAGAAGCAGTTGAGCATATTGAAGCTCACAGTACCCATCATTCGGATGCCATTGTGACGGAAAATGCTGAAGCTGCAGCTTACTTTACAGATCAAGTGGACTCTGCAGCGGTTTATGTCAATGCCTCAACGCGTTTCACTGACGGGGGCCAGTTTGGACTTGGATGTGAGATGGGGATTTCTACTCAGAAATTACATGCGCGTGGGCCTATGGGCTTGAAAGAGTTGACCAGCTACAAGTATGTGGTTACTGGTGACGGACAGATAAGGGAGTAAGAGATGAAGATTGGATTTATCGGTTTGGGGAATATGGGTGCTAGTTTGGCTAAGGCTGTCTTGCAGGCCAAGACGGGTGCTCAGATTCTCCTTGCCAATCGTAGTCAAGCAAAAGTAGATGCTTTCATTGCCAACTTTGGTGGTCAGGCTTCCAGCAATGACGAAATCTTCGCAGAAGCAGATGTGATTTTTCTAGGAGTTAAGCCTGCTCAGTTTTCTGAACTGCTTTCTCAATACCAGACCATTCTTGAAAAGAGAGAGAGCCTTCTTTTGATTTCTATGGCGGCTGGATTGACTTTGGAAAAACTAGCGAGTCTTCTGCCTAGTCAACACCGGATTATTCGCATCATGCCCAATACTCCAGTGGCTATCGGTCAAGGGGTGATTAGTTATGCCATGTCAGCAAACTGTCTTGCTGAGGACGGTGAACTCTTTTGTCAGCTATTAGCCAAGGCTGGCCTCTTGGTTGAACTTGGGGATGGCTTAATCGATGCGGCGACAGGTCTCGCAGGTTGTGGACCAGCTTTTGTCTATCTCTTTATTGAGGCTTTGGCAGATGCGGGTGTACAGACAGGATTGCCACGAGAAATGGCTTTGAAAATGGCAGCCCAAACAGTAGTCGGCGCTGGACAAATGGTCCTCGAAAGCCAGCAACATCCTGGAGTTTTGAAAGACCAAGTTTGTAGCCCAGGAGGTTCGACTATTGCTGGTGTAGCAAGTCTGGAAGAACATGCCTTTAGAGGTACCGTCATGGACGCAGTTCATCAAGCCTACAAACGAACACAAGAATTAGGTAAATAAGAGGTTGGATGACTCCCAGCCTCTTTTATGGTCGATTGAATGGAGAAGACGCAAAAAGATTGTCACAAAAACCTATTTTTTTGATAGAATAGAAGATAGTAAAAAAGAAATGAGTTAGACATGTCAAAAGGATTTTTAGTCTCTCTTGAGGGACCAGAGGGAGCAGGGAAGACAAGCGTTTTAGAGGCTCTACTCCCAATTTTAGAGGAAAAAGGAGTAGAGGTGCTGACGACCCGTGAGCCAGGTGGAGTCTTGATTGGGGAGAAGATTCGTCAAGTGATTTTGGACCCAAGTCATACTCAGATGGATCCTAAAACAGAACTCCTTCTCTATATTGCCAGTCGTAGACAGCACTTAGTGGAAAAAGTACTCCCAGCACTTGAAGCTGGCAAGTTGGTCATTATGGACCGCTTCATCGATAGTTCTGTTGCTTATCAGGGATTTGGCCGTGGCTTGGATATTGATGCTATTGATTGGCTCAATCACTTTGCGACCGATGGTCTCAAACCTGATTTGACCCTCTATTTTGACATCGAGGTGGAAGAAGGGCTGGCTCGCATTGCTGCTAATAGTGACCGCGAGGTCAATCGTTTGGACATGGAAGGCTTAGACTTGCACAAAAAAGTTCGTAAAGGCTACCTTTCTCTTCTGGACAAAGAAGGAAATCGCATGGTCAAGATTGATGCGAGTCTTCCTTTGGAGCAAGTTGTGGATGCTACCAAGGCTGTCTTGTTTGACAGAATGGGCTTGGATAAATGAAACAAGAACAACTAAAAGCTTGGCAGCCAGACCAGTTTGACCGCTTTGTCCGTATCCTAGAACAAGAACAGCTCAATCACGCCTATCTCTTTTCAGGTTTCTTTGGAAGCTTGGAAATGGCGCAGTTTTTGGCTAAGAGCCTCTTTTGTACGGATAAAGTAGGCGTTTTGCCGTGTGAGAAATGCCGAAACTGTAAGCTGATTGATCAGGAAGAATTTCCCGATGTTACCTTGATTAAGCCAGTCAATCAGGTCATCAAGACAGAACGCATTCGGGAATTGGTGGGCCAGTTTTCTCAAGCAGGGATTGAAAGCCAGCAACAGGTTTTTATTATCGAACAGGCGGAGAAAATGCACCCCAACGCGGCTAATTCTCTGCTCAAGGTCATCGAAGAACCCCAGAGTGAGGTTTACATTTTCTTCTTGACCAGCGATGAGGAAAAGATATTACCGACTATCCGTAGTCGGACCCAAATTTTTCACTTTAAAAAGCAAGAAGAAAAGCTCATCTTGCTCTTTGAACAAATGGGACTAGTCAAGAAAAAAGCGACTCTTTTAGCCCAGTTTTGTCAATCACGAGCTGAAGCAGAAAAACTGGCTAATCAGGGAAGTTTTTGGACCTTGGTGGATGAAAGTGAGCGCCTGCTGACTTGGTTATTGGCCAAGAAAAAAGAAAGTTATCTTCAGGTTGCTAAATTAGCCAGCTTGGCAGATGACAAGGAAAAACAGGATCAGGTCTTGAGAATCCTCGAAGTGCTCTGTGGACAGGACCTCTTGCAAGCAAGGATTCGACAGATTTTACAAGATTTGCTAGAAGCTAGAAAAATGTGGCAAGCCAATGTTAGCTTTCAAAATGCCATGGAATATCTGGTCTTGAAAGAAATATAAACTCATACTCTTCGAAAATCAAATTCAAACCACGTCAACGTCGCCTTGCCGTACTCAAGTACAGCCTGCGGCTAGTTTCCTAGTTTGCTCTTTGATTTTCATTGAGTATTAAAAATGAACGATATAGAAAGGAAAGGGCTGGTTTATGGACAAAAAAGAATTATTTGACGCGCTGGATGATTTTTCCCAACAATTACTGGTGACCTTGGCCGATGTGGAAGCCATCAAGAAAAATCTCAAGAGTCTGGTAGAGGAAAATACAGCTCTTCGCTTGGAAAATAGTAAGTTGCGCGAACGCTTGGGCGAGGTGGAAGCAGATACACCCGTCAAGGCTAAGCATGTTCGTGAAAGCGTCCGTCGAATCTATAAGGACGGTTTTCACGTATGTAATGATTTTTACGGACAACGCCGAGAGCAGGACGAAGAATGTATGTTCTGTGACGAGTTGTTATACAGGGAGTAAGCATGCAGATTCAAAAAAGTTTTAAGGGACAATCTCCCTATGGCAAGATTTACCTAGTAGCAACGCCGATTGGCAATCTAGACGATATGACTTTTCGTGCTATCCAGACTTTGAAAGAGGTGGACTGGATTGCAGCTGAGGACACGCGAAATACTGGTCTCTTACTCAAGCATTTTGACATTTCTACTAAGCAGATTAGTTTTCATGAGCACAATGCCAAGGAAAAAATTCCTGATTTGATTGGTTTCTTGAAATCAGGGCAAAGTATTGCTCAGGTTTCTGACGCGGGTCTGCCTAGTATCTCGGACCCTGGGCATGATTTGGTCAAGGCAGCTATTGAGGAAGAGATTGCAGTTGTCACAGTTCCGGGTGCCTCTGCAGGGATTTCTGCCCTGATTGCCAGTGGTTTAGCGCCACAGCCACATATCTTTTACGGTTTCTTACCAAGAAAATCAGGCCAGCAAAAGCAATTTTTCGACTTGAAAAAAAATTATCCAGAAACTCAGGTTTTCTATGAATCGCCCCACCGTGTAGCGGATACGTTAGAAAATATGCTAGAAGTCTACGGTGACCGCTCGGTAGTCTTGGTCAGGGAATTGACCAAAATCTATGAAGAATACCAACGAGGAAAGATTTCAGAGCTACTAGAAAGTATTGCTGAAACACCACTCAAGGGTGAATGCCTTCTCATCGTTGAAGGTGCCAGTCAGGATGTGGAAGAAAAGGACGAGGAGGACTTGTTCTTAGAAATCCAAACTCGTATCCAGCAAGGTATGAAGAAAAATCAAGCCATTAAGGAAGTTGCGAAACTCTACCAGTGGAATAAAAGCCAACTCTACGCTGCCTACCACGACTGGGAAGAAAATGACTAAACAGGGAAGTTTGCCTTCTTCCCTTTTTTTGTTATACTAGTAGAAGAAAAATTAGAAAGATTTGTGGGAGTGAAAAAGTCCGGGGGACTTTTTCAGCCTGAGCCTAGAAACTCGTAATCTCGTAAGTTTAGTTGGCTTTTTCAATGTGAATCTTGTCTTCACACTCCCAAAGAGGTATTAGTGTCGTGTCTCAATCTTATATCAATGTTATCGGAGCAGGTTTAGCGGGGTCTGAAGCTGCCTACCAAATCGCAGAACGTGGTATTCCAGTTAAACTCTATGAAATGCGTGGTGTCAAGTCAACACCTCAGCACAAAACAGACAATTTTGCGGAGTTAGTTTGTTCCAATTCTCTTCGTGGCGATGCTCTGACAAATGCCGTTGGTCTCCTCAAGGAAGAAATGCGCCGCTTGGGTTCTGTTATCTTGGAATCAGCAGAAGCTACACGTGTTCCTGCAGGAGGTGCCCTTGCGGTGGACCGCGATGGTTTCTCTCAAATGGTGACCGAAAAAGTAGCCAATCATCCCTTGATTGAAGTGGTTCGTGATGAAATTACAGAATTGCCGACCGATGTTATTACGGTTGTTGCTACTGGTCCTTTGACCAGTGATGCTTTAGCTGAAAAGATTCATGCCCTTAATGATGGGGATGGATTCTATTTCTATGACGCGGCGGCGCCGATTATCGATGTCAACACAATTGATATGAGCAAGGTCTATCTCAAGTCTCGTTATGATAAGGGAGAAGCAGCCTACCTCAACGCTCCAATGACCAAACAAGAGTTTATGGATTTCCATGAAGCCTTGGTCAATGCGGAAGAAGCACCGCTCAATTCGTTTGAAAAAGAAAAGTACTTTGAAGGTTGTATGCCTATCGAAGTCATGGCTAAGCGTGGCATTAAAACCATGCTTTATGGTCCTATGAAACCAGTTGGTCTGGAGTACCCAGACGACTATACGGGGCCTCGTGATGGCGAATTCAAAACCCCTTATGCAGTTGTCCAGCTTCGTCAGGATAATGCGGCTGGTAGTCTCTACAATATCGTCGGTTTCCAGACCCACCTCAAATGGGGAGAACAAAAGCGTGTCTTCCAAATGATTCCAGGTCTTGAAAATGCGGAGTTTGTTCGCTATGGGGTCATGCACCGCAATTCTTACATGGATTCGCCAAATCTTCTTGAGCAGACCTATCGTTCTAAGAAACAGCCTAACCTCTTCTTTGCTGGTCAAATGACGGGTGTGGAAGGCTATGTTGAGTCAGCGGCATCAGGTCTAGTTGCAGGTATTAACGCGGCTCGACTCTTCAAGGGTGAAAGTGAAGCTATCTTCCCAGAGACCACAGCGATCGGAAGTCTAGCTCATTACATCACTCATGCGGACAGCAACCATTTCCAACCAATGAATGTCAATTTTGGGATTATCAAGGAATTGGAAGGCGAGCGTATCCGTGATAAGAAGGCTCGTTATGAAAAAATTGCAGAGCGTGCTCTTACCGACTTAGAAGAATTTTTAACGGTCTAATTTTTTTCAAAGAATTGCTCATGATACTATAAAAATCTTAGAAATTGTGATAAAATAGGTAGGATAAAAAAAGGAGAGTGAAAATGGCGAATCCCAAGTATAAACGTATTTTAATCAAGTTATCAGGTGAAGCCCTTGCCGGTGAACGTGGCGTAGGGATTGATATCCAGACAGTTCAAACAATCGCAAAAGAGATTCAAGAAGTTCATAGCTTAGGTATCGAAATTGCCCTTGTTATTGGTGGAGGAAATCTCTGGCGTGGGGAACCTGCTGCAGAAGCAGGAATGGACCGCGTTCAGGCTGATTACACTGGAATGCTTGGGACCGTGATGAATGCTCTTGTGATGGCAGATTCATTGCAACAAGTTGGTGTCGATACGCGTGTACAAACAGCCATTGCTATGCAACAAGTGGCAGAACCTTACGTACGTGGACGTGCCCTTCGCCACCTTGAAAAAGGCCGTATCGTTATCTTTGGTGCTGGTATTGGTTCACCTTACTTCTCAACCGATACAACAGCAGCCCTTCGTGCAGCTGAAATCGAAGCGGATGCCATTCTTATGGCTAAAAATGGTGTAGACGGTGTTTACAATGCTGATCCTAAGAAAGACAAGACAGCCGTTAAGTTTGAAGAATTGACCCACCGTGACGTTATCAATAAAGGTCTTCGTATCATGGACTCAACAGCTTCAACCCTCTCTATGGACAACGACATTGACTTGGTTGTCTTTAACATGAACCAACCAGGCAACATCAAACGTGTTGTATTTGGTGAAAATATCGGAACAACAGTTTCAAACAATATCGAAGAAAAGGAATAAGAAAATTATGGCTAATGCAATTGTAGAAAAAGCTAAAGAGAGAATGACCCAGTCTCACCAATCACTTGCTCGTGAATTTGGAGGTATCCGTGCCGGTCGTGCCAACGCAAGCTTGCTAGACCGTATCCACGTAGAATATTATGGAGTTGAAACTCCCCTTAACCAAATCGCTTCTATTACCATTCCAGAAGCGCGTGTCTTGTTGGTAACACCATTTGACAAGTCTTCATTGAAAGACATCGAACGTGCCTTGAACGCTTCTGATCTTGGTATTACACCAGCTAATGACGGTTCTGTGATCCGCTTGGTTATCCCAGCTCTTACAGAAGAGACTCGTCGTGACCTTGCCAAAGAAGTGAAGAAGGTCGGTGAAAATGCTAAAGTGGCTGTCCGCAATATCCGCCGTGATGCTATGGACGAAGCTAAAAAACAAGAAAAAGCAAAAGAAATCACTGAAGACGAATTGAAGACTCTTGAAAAAGATATTCAAAAAGTAACAGACGACGCTGTGAAACACATCGACGACATGACTGCCAATAAAGAAAAAGAAATCTTGGAAGTCTAAAAATAAACAGAAAAACTCAGTTGGCATTGCTGGCTGAGTTTTATTCGAAAGAAGGAAATATGAATACAAATCTTGCAAGTTTTATCGTTGGACTCATCATCGATGAAAATGACCGTTTTTACTTTGTGCAAAAGGATGGTCAGACCTATGCTCTTGCCAAGGAAGAAGGTCAACATTCGGTAGGTGATACGGTCAAAGGTTTTGCCTATACGGATATGAAGCAGAAACTCCGATTGACCACTTTAGAAGTGACTGCCACTCAGGACCAATTTGGTTGGGGAACGGTAACGGAAGTTCGTAAGGACTTGGGTGTCTTTGTCGATACTGGTCTACCTGATAAGGAAATCGTTGTGTCACTCGATATCCTCCCTGAGCTCAAGGAACTCTGGCCTAAGAAGGGTGATAAACTTTACATCCGTCTTGAAGTGGACAAGAAAGACCGAATCTGGGGACTCTTGGCTTATCAGGAAGACTTCCAACGTCTGGCTCGTCCTGCCTACAATAATATGCAGAATCAAAACTGGCCAGCCATTGTTTACCGCCTCAAGCTGTCAGGAACATTTGTTTACCTACCAGAGAATAACATGCTTGGTTTCATTCACCCAAGTGAACGTTACGCAGAGCCACGTTTGGGGCAAGTGCTAGATGCGCGTGTCATCGGTTTCCGTGAAGTGGATCGTACCTTGAACCTCTCGCTCAAACCACTTTCCTTTGAAATGTTGGAAAATGATGCTCAGATGATTTTGACCTACTTGGAAAGCAATGGCGGTTTTATGACCTTGAATGATAAGTCATCCCCTGAGGATATCAAGGCAACCTTTGGTATCTCTAAAGGTCAGTTCAAGAAAGCACTCGGTGGCTTGATGAAGGCTGGCAAAATCAAGCAAGACCAGTTTGGTACAGAGTTGATTTAGGTCTTATAGACATGATAAAGAAACTTGAAGAAATGAGTTTAGAGGAACTCTGGCAGCTTTTTCCTATTTTTCTAGTAGAGCACAGGTCAGAGTGGAAAGACTGGTATGAATCTGAAAAAATAAGTCTGAAAAAAATATTGGGTGCAAATGTTATTAAAAGAATAGAACATATTGGTAGCACTGCTATCCCTAATATTTGGGCCAAAAATATCGTTGATATTCTGCTAGAAGTAGGTAGAAAAGAGGATTTAGCAAGAGTTAGGGATTTATTGGTGAAGAATGGTTGGCTAGTGATGTCGGAGAGTCCTAACAGGATTTCGCTAAATAAAGGATACACAGAGCAGGGATTTGCTGAGAAAGTTTTTCATCTACATTTGCGAATGACGGGAGATCATGACGAGATTTATTTTAGAGATTATCTCTGCCAGCATCCAGATATTGCCCAAGCGTATCAGGAATTAAAACTAAGTTTGTGGAAAAAATTTGAACACAATAGAGACGCCTATACAGATGCGAAAACAGATTTTATAAACCACTACGTTTCAGAGGCTAAGTCCAGTAACTTTCAAGAATCAGAAAAGTGTCATCAAAAAAATCTTGATAGGAGAAAGAATTGAGAAAATCATTTTACACTTGGCTCATGACCGAGCGCAATCCTAAAAGTAATAGCCCAAAAGCCATCTTGGCAGATCTCGCTTTTGAGGAGTCAGCTTTTCCAAAACACACGGATGATTTTGATGAGGTGAGTCGCTTTTTGGAGGAGCATGCCAGCTTCTCTTTTAACCTAGGAGATTTTGACGCCATCTGGCAAGAATACTTAGAACACTAGAGACAATGAGATGAGGCTAGTATTTTATTGTTCTCTTTGCTATAATAAAAAGAAATAAACGGATTAGAGAGGTTCTTTATTTGAAGGAACATTCAATAGACATTCAACTAAGTCACCCAGATGACTTGTTCCATCTTTTTGGTTCCAATGAGCGCCATCTTCGTTTGATGGAAGAAGAGCTCGATGTGGTGATTCATGCTCGTACAGAGATTGTGCAGGTTATCGGAGAAGAGTCTGCCTGTGAGGAAGCCCGTCAGGTTATTCAGGCTTTGATGGTCTTGGTAAATCGAGGAATGACGGTTGGCACGCCAGATGTGGTGACTGCGATTAGCATGGTCAAAAACGATGAAATTGACAAGTTTGTCGCCCTTTACGAAGAAGAAATTATCAAAGACAATACAGGGAAGCCGATCCGTGTCAAAACCTTAGGTCAAAAGCTTTATGTGGACAGTGTCAAACAGCATGATGTGACCTTTGGAATCGGACCTGCAGGGACAGGGAAGACCTTTCTTGCAGTGACCTTGGCAGTGACTGCCCTTAAACGTGGGCAGGTCAAGCGGATTATCCTGACTCGTCCAGCAGTGGAAGCAGGAGAAAGTCTAGGATTTCTTCCAGGTGATCTTAAGGAGAAGGTCGATCCTTATCTTCGACCAGTTTATGATGCCTTGTATCAGATTCTTGGCAAAGACCAAACGACCCGTCTCATGGAGCGTGAAATCATTGAAATTGCGCCCCTTGCCTATATGCGTGGTCGGACCTTGGATGATGCCTTTGTCATTCTCGATGAGGCACAGAATACGACCATCATGCAGATGAAGATGTTCTTGACTCGTTTAGGATTTAATTCGAAGATGATTGTCAATGGAGATATCAGCCAGATTGACCTGCCACGTAATGTTAAATCCGGTTTGATTGATGCTCAAGAAAAGCTCAAGAACATTCACCAAATCGACTTTGTTCATTTTTCAGCCAAGGATGTGGTTCGCCATCCAGTTGTTGCTCAGATTATCCGAGCCTATGAACCAGCTCCAGTTAAAAATGAAGAAAAGAAGGAAGAGACAGAATAGCAAAAAAAGAGCAGTTCAATTTGAACTGCTCTTTTTTTTAATGAGTGTCTAGCTTTAAACATGTTCGTCGATAGACGTATAATCTTTATCGAGGCCTTGAGCAACTGGGAGGCTGGTTAAGTAACCTTTATAAGTGGTCACACCTTGACGCAAGCCCTCATCTTCAGAGATTGCATGTGCAAAACCTTTGTCAGCCAATGCTTCGATATAAGGAAGAGTGACATTGGTTAGGGCGATGGTTGAAGTACGGGCAACCGCGCCAGGGATATTGGCAACGGCATAGTGGAGAACACCGTATTTTTCATAGACGGGTTCATCGTGTGTTGTCACACGGTCAGCTGTCTCGATAACGCCACCTTGGTCAACGGCAACGTCAACGATGACAGATCCTGGACGCATTTGTTTGACCATCTCATCTGTCACCAATTTTGGTGCTTTGGCACCAGGGATGAGAACCGCACCAATCACCACATCAGCATCTCTCACACTTGCTTCGATGTTAAATGAATTAGACATAAGAGTTTGAATTTGATTTCCAAAGACTTCTTCTAGAGCTGAGAGACGCTTAGCGCTGATATCTAAAATAGTCACTTGAGCACCAAGACCAAGGGCGATGCGGGCAGCATGTGCCCCGACGACACCACCACCGATGATGGTTACTTTTCCTTTTGGAACACCTGGTACACCACCAAGTAGAACACCAGAGCCACCAGCTTGCTTAGTAAGGAAGTAGGCTCCGATTTGAACAGCCATACGACCGGCAACCTCACTCATAGGAACGAGGAGCGGTAGTTGTCCTTGATTGTCACGAACAGTTTCATAGGCAATTCCTGTTGTTTTTGCTGCTAGCATGGCATCTGCTAATTCTGGCGCAGCGGCCATGTGCAAGTAGGTGAAGAGGAGAAGATCGTCGCGCAAATAACCGTATTCAGAAGCTAGTGGTTCTTTTACTTTCACGACTAATTCGGAAGCCCAGGCTTCAGCAGCAGTAGCGACAATCTCAGCTCCTTGCTTTTGATAGTCAGCATCAGTAAATCCTGAACCGAGACCAGCATTTGTTTCGATGAGGACACGATGTCCACGAGAAACTAAGCTATGGACACCAGCAGGTGTGAGGGCAACACGGTTTTCGTTATTTTTAATTTCTTTTGGAATTCCGATTAACATAGAGATAACCTACCTTTCAATTGACGGGATTGTTTTAGTTGTCACATTTCAGTTCATAAATCAAAAATGTGATGGTTTTATTGTATATGAAACCGCTTCAAAAATCAAGAAAAACTTGTCATTCAAATTTCTTTATGCTAGACTAGTGAGAATCAAGCTCTAATGGAGGAAAAAGTATGGAATCAATATTTGTTAAATTTTCCAAGTATCCAACTATAGAAACGGAGCGTTTATTGCTCCGACCTGTAACCTTGGACGATGCAGAAGCTATGTTTGAGTATGCCTCAGACAGAGAAAATACACGCTACACTTTTCCAACAAATCAAAGCTTAGAAGAAACCAAGAATAACATAGCTCAGTTTTACTTGGCTAGTCCCTTGGGACGGTGGGGAATCGAATTAAAAAATAACGGCAAGTTTATTGGTACCATTGACTTGCACAAGATCGATACTGTTCTTAAGAAGGCAGCTATTGGCTACATTATCAATAAAAAATATTGGAATCAAGGATTGACGACAGAAGCCAATCGTGCCGTGATTGCACTGGCTTTTGAGAAGATTGGAATGAACAAGTTGACCGCTCTTCACGATAAAGACAATCCCGCATCAGGAAAGGTCATGGAGAAATCAGGTATGCGCTTTTCCCACGAAGAACCCTATGCCAGAATGGATAATAAAGAACCAGGTCGAATTATCACAAGAGTTCATTATGTCTTGACTAAGGAAGACTATTTTGCAAATAAATAAGCAGTTGAAAAGAAATTTTCGACTGTTTTTTCTTTCTCTTGCGAATAACTTAAGAGAGGAGAAAATATGGAAGCAATTATCGAGAAAATCAAAGAGTATAAAATCATTGTCATTTGTGCTGGTTTGGGTTTGGCCTTGGGCGGATTTTTCCTGCTAAAGCCATCTACACAAACATCTGTAAAAGAAACAAATTTGCAGGCTGAAGTTGCCGCTGTTTCAAAGGATTCATCGTCTGAAAAAGAAGTGAAAAAGGAGGAAAAGGAAGAATCTCCTGAACAAGATCTAATAACAGTAGATGTCAAAGGTGCTGTCAAATCGCCAGGGATTTATGATTTGCCAGTAGGAAGTCGAGTTCATGATGCCGTTCAGAAGGCAGGTGGATTGACAGATGAGGCAGATAGCAAGTCGCTCAATCTAGCACAGAAAGTCAGTGACGAGGCTCTTGTCTATGTTCCAACTAAGGGAGAAGAAGCAGCTAGCCAGCAGGTTGCCTCTGGAACGACTCCTTCGACAAGTAAAGAAAAGAAGATCAACCTTAATAAAGCTAGTCTGGAAGAACTAAAACAGGTCAAAGGCTTGGGAGGAAAGCGAGCCCAGGATATTATCGACCATCGTGAGGCAAATGGCAAATTCAAGTCGGTAGATGAATTAAAGAAAGTCTCTGGTATTGGCGCTAAGACCATAGAAAAGCTAAAAGATTATGTCACAGTGGATTAAGAATTTCCCTATCCCCCTAATCTATCTGAGTTTTCTGTTACTCTGGCTTTACTATGCCATTTTTGGAGTGTCCTATCTCGCATTGCTAGGTTTTGTTTTTTTGATCGTCTGTCTCTTTTTCCAATTTCCTTGGAAATCGGCTGGAAAAGTTCTAGCGATTTGTGGAGTTTTTGGTTTTTGGTTTTTGTTTCAAAACTGGCAACAGACACAAGCTAGTCAAGACTTAGTTGCGTCTGTAGAGAAGGTGAGAATTTTACCAGATACTATTAAAGTTAATGGAGATAGTCTGTCCTTTCGGGGCAAGGCTGACGGCCGCACCTTCCAAGTTTATTATAAGCTACAGTCCGAGGAAGAGAAAGAGCTCTTTCAGGCCTTAACAGACCTTCACGAGATAGAGCTAGAAGGAAAACTTTCTGAGCCTGAAGGGCAGAGAAATTTTGGTGGCTTTAACTACCAAGCCTATCTAAAGACTCAAGGGATTTACCAGACATTGACTATTAATAACATCCAGTCACTTAAAAAGGTTAGCAGTTGGGATATAGGGGAAAATCTGTCTAGTTTACGTCGAAAGGCTGTAGTTTGGATCAAGGATCACTTTCCAGACCCTATGCGCAATTATATGACAGGGCTCTTGCTGGGACATTTGGACACGGACTTTGAGGAAATGAATGAGCTCTATTCCAGTCTTGGAATTATCCATCTCTTTGCCTTGTCGGGTATGCAGGTGGGCTTCTTTATGGATGCCTTTAAGAAACTCCTCTTGCGATTGGGCTTGACCCAAGAAAAGTTGAAGTGGCTAACTTATCCCTTTTCCCTTATCTATGCAGGTCTGACAGGATTTTCAGTTTCGGTCATTCGCAGTCTCTTGCAAAAGTTACTGGCCCAACATGGTGTTAAGGGGTTGGATAATTTTGCCTTGACGGTCCTTGTCCTTTTTATCATTATGCCAAACTTTTTCCTAACTGCAGGAGGAGTCTTGTCCTGTGCCTACGCCTTTATCTTGACCATGACAAGCAAAGAAGGGGAGGGGCTCAAGGCTGTTGCCAGAGAAAGTTTGGTCATTTCTTTGGGAATATTGCCCATTCTATCCTTCTATTTTGCAGAATTTCAGCCTTGGTCTATCCTTTTGACCGTTGTCTTTTCCTTTCTGTTTGATGTGGTCTTCTTGCCACTTTTGTCCATCTTATTCATTCTGTCTTTTATTTACCCAGTCACTCAGTTTAACTTTGTCTTTGAGTGGTTGGAGAACATCATTCGCTTGGTATCGCAGCTGGCAAGTAGACCTCTAGTTTTTGGTCAACCCAATGCGTGGTTTTTGATTCTTCTCTTAGTTTCATTAGCTTTAGTCTATGATTTTAGGAAAAATATTAAAAGAATAGCAGGAGTCATTCTCTTTATTGTGGGGCTCTTTTTCCTGACCAAGCATCCACTTGAAAATGAAATTACCATGCTGGATGTGGGGCAAGGGGAGAGTATTTTCCTACGGGATGTAACTGGGAAAACCATTCTCATAGATGTTGGTGGTAAGGTAGAAGCTAGTAAGAAAATCGAGGCTTGGCAAGAAAAGGCGACAACCAGCAATGCCCAGAGAACCTTGATTCCCTATCTTAAAAGTCGAGGAGTAGACAAGATTGACCAGCTGATTTTGACAAATACAGATAAGGAGCATATTGGCGATTTGCTAGAAGTAACAAAGGCTTTCCATGTCGGGGAGATTTTAGTATCAAAACGAAGTTTGACACAGAAGGATTTTGTGGCAGAATTAGAAGCAAGCCAAACCGAGGTGCGCAGTTTAACTGCAGGGGAGAACTTGCCGATTTTTGGCAGTTACTTAGAACTTCTATCTTCAAGGCAGATTCGAGATGGGAATCGTGATGATTCTCTGGTTCTTTATGGAAAACTCTTGGATAAGCACTTTCTCTTCACAGGAAATTTGAAAGAGAAGGGAGAGAAGGACTTGATGAAGCATTATCCTGACTTAGAGGTGGATGTCTTGAAAGCAGGCCAACATGGTGCTAAAACCTCATCAAATCCAACTTTTCTAGAAAAACTCAAACCAGAGATTACTCTCATTTCAGTGGGTAAGAACAATCGTGCCAAACTCCCCCATCAGGAAACCTTGACACGACTAGAATCCATCGAGAGTAAGATTTACCGAACAGATCAGCAAGGAGCCATTCGCTTTAAAGGATGGAATAGTTGGCAGATTGAAAGTGTTCGTTAGGAAGAAAAGGTGTTATATATTAGTAAAATAAACAAATAATCTGTTGCATAATATAGGGAAAAACGATATAATGAAAGCGTCTCCAATAGTAAAGATATAACTGCAATGAAAACATGAAAAATCAGTAAAACCCGTTTTATTAGCTAGTTTGTTATCTGTTGGTCTTTTTCAATCCATTGCATCTGCTGTAACAGTCACTAAAAAATATTGGTATGATTGGAATACTATGTGGGAATATAGTACTAACTATCACAACCATCAATACATTTCTATCCCGTTATGGTCTATTCTGAGTATAAAATTGGCGGAGGATGGAATTACAATCGTTATGAGGTCATAAACTACTACAGCGGAGGCTATTAATCGTTAAAGAGTGAGAAAAAGGAGGGCTGGATATGTTAAATCTTACTCATGTTACCTTAAAAACGCGACAAGTCATCTTGCAAGATGTTGATTTCACATTTGAAAAGGGCAGGATTTATGGCGTTCTTGCTATCAATGGCTCGGGAAAGACGACACTGTTCCGAGCTATGAGCAAGCTGCTTCCCCTTAGTAGTGGACATATCGCAGCCCCTCCTTCTTTGTTTTATTATGAGAGCGTTGAATGGCTGGATGGAAACTTAAGTGGGATGGACTACCTTCGTCTCATAAAAAATATCTGGAAGTCAGACCTAAACTTGGGGGACGCAATCGCCTATTGGGAAATGTCTGACTATATCAACCTTCCCATCCGCAAGTATTCCTTAGGGATGAAGCAACGCTTGGTGATTGCTATGTATTTCCTCAGTCAGGCGAAATGCTGGCTCATGGATGAGATAACAAATGGCTTAGATGAGTATTATCGACAGAAGTTTTTTGATAGGCTGGCACAAATCGATAGAAAAGAACAGCTGGTTCTTTTGAGTTCCCACTACAAAGAGGAGTTAATGGAGATTTGCGATAGCATCGTAACCATTCGTCAGGGGCAGATAGAAGAGGTTCCATTATGAAAGATATTAGCCTATTTTTATTAAAGAAAGTTTTCAAAAGTCGTTTAAACTGGATTATCTTACTTTTATTTGCATCTGTACTCGGTGTTACCTTTTATTTAAATAGTCAGACTGCAAACTCACACAGCTTGGAGAGCGAGTTGGAAACCCGTCTTGTAAAAGATGAGAGAATCGTCAATGAAAATGAAGTGAAGCTTTCCCAAATGTCTGACACCAGCTCGGAGGAATACCAGAGTGTTAAAAGTAATTTAGAATTGCAAAAAAATCTTTTAACGCAAAAGAAAGAAATTCTGACTTTGTTAAAAGAAGGTCGATGGAAAGAAGCCTATTATTTGCAGTGGCAAGATGAAGAGAAGAATTATGAAGTTATGTCAAATCAACCGACTTCTGACTCTGAATTAAAAATGGCAGTTGACCGCCAACGAAAGATTTACCAAGCCCTGTATCCCTTGAACATAAAAGCACATACTTTGGAGTTTCCGACCCACGGGATTGATCAGATTGTCTGGATTTTAGAGGCTATCATCCCAACCTTGTTTGTGATTGGTATTATTTTTATGCTAACACAACTGTTCGCAGAAAGATATCAAAATAATCTCGATACAGCTCAGTTATATCCTTTTTCAAAAGTGACATTTGCCATGTCCTCTCTTGGAGTTGGGGTGAGCTATGTAACCGTGCTGTTTATTGGAATCTGTGGATTTTCTTTTCTAGTGGGAAGTCTGATAAGTGGTTTTGGACAGTTAGATTATCCATACCCTATTTATAGCTTAACCAATCAAGAGGTAACTATTGGAAAAATACAAGATGTGTTATTTCCTAGCTTGCTATTAGCTTTCTTAGCCTTTATCGTCATTGTGGAAGTCGTCTACTTGATTGCTTACTTTTTCAAGCAAAAAATGCCTGTCCTCTTTCTTTCCCTCATTGGGATTGTTGGCTTATTGTTTGGTATCCAAACGATCCAGCCTCTTCAGAGTATTGCCCATCTGATTCCCTTTACTTACCTGCGTTCAGTGGAGATTTTATCTGGAAGATTACCTAAACAGATTAATAATGTAGATCTACATTGGAGCATGGGGATGGTCTTACTTCCTTGCCTGATTATTCTTTTGT
Organism: Streptococcus oralis ATCC 49296; assembly: GCF_000185265.1. Taxonomy (GTDB): domain Bacteria; phylum Bacillota; class Bacilli; order Lactobacillales; family Streptococcaceae; genus Streptococcus; species Streptococcus oralis_BC. The sequence continues at coordinate 1,287,405 of NZ_GL622183.1, forward strand.
TAGTGGGGATTCTATTTCTCGAAAGATGGGGAAGTTCTCGTAAAAAGGAAGTTTTTAATAGGTCTTAGCGTTCCTATACGGAAGATGAGGGGAAAAATAACATAGAGAGGGAATCAACTTGGTTCTCTCTTTTTGATGCAGACATCAAGAAGAAAACAGAAAGTTTTTCGAAAAAATGACTTTTTATCTTGACAAGGAATAGAAAACTTGGTATCATATAAAAGTTGAGAAAAGCAGAAGTGAGAGCTTCTCGCCTTGTGACATCAAGTTGCCTGGCCCTACGGATGAAAAGTTTCTAAGAAACGCTATCATAACGTGCGGGCTTGTATCATTACGAGTCCGCTATTGTTTTTCTCTAATAATAAAAAAGAGGTGAAAACCATAGCAAAGCAAGACTTATTCATCAATGATGAAATTCGTGTACGTGAAGTTCGCTTGATCGGTCTTGAGGGAGAACAGCTAGGCATCAAGCCACTCAGCGAAGCGCAAGCATTGGCTGATAGTGCAAATGTTGACTTAGTATTGATTCAACCCCAAGCAAAACCGCCTGTTGCTAAAATTATGGACTACGGTAAGTTCAAATTTGAGTACCAGAAAAAGCAAAAAGAACAACGTAAAAAACAAAGTGTTGTTACTGTGAAAGAAGTTCGTCTGAGTCCAACTATTGACAAGGGTGACTTTGACACAAAACTTCGCAATGCACGCAAGTTCCTTGAAAAAGGAAATAAAGTTAAGGTATCCATTCGCTTTAAAGGGCGTATGATCACCCATAAAGAGATTGGTGCAAAAGTTTTAGCCGAGTTTGCTGAAGCAACACAAGATATTGCGATCATCGAACAACGAGCTAAGATGGATGGACGCCAAATGTTCATGCAGTTGGCGCCAGCAACTGACAAAAAATAATTGTCAGAAAGTTAAATAAAGGAGAAAAAATCATGCCAAAACAAAAAACACACCGCGCATCAGCTAAACGTTTCAAACGTACAGGTTCTGGTGGACTTAAACGTTTCCGTGCTTACACTTCTCACCGTTTCCACGGAAAAACTAAGAAACAACGTCGTCATCTTCGTAAAGCATCTATGGTGCATTCAGGAGATTTCAAACGTATCAAAGCAATGCTTACTCGCTTGAAATAATAGCCTAACAGTAAGTAAACAATTCTAGGAAATATTTGGAGGAAATAAAACATGGCACGTGTTAAAGGTGGCGTTGTATCACGCAAACGTCGTAAACGTATTCTTAAATTAGCAAAAGGTTACTATGGAGCTAAACACATCTTGTTCCGTACTGCAAAAGAACAAGTAATGAACTCTTACTACTATGCATACCGTGACCGTCGTCAGAAAAAACGTGACTTCCGTAAATTGTGGATCACTCGTATCAATGCGGCAGCTCGTTTGAACGGACTTTCATACTCACAATTGATGCATGGTTTGAAATTGGCTGAAATCGAAGTTAACCGTAAAATGCTTGCTGACTTGGCTGTTAACGATGCTGCAGCTTTCACAGCTCTTGCAGATGCAGCTAAAGCAAAACTTGGTAAATAATGACAAACTGTTTCATTCTTACTCTCGTGGTTTTACCGCAAGAGTAGGGTGAAACTTTTTTATTTTCCATAAATGATTTTCTATTTTAGAGAGTAAATAACAGATTTTTTCAAAGAAAATAGGATCTTTCTTGTATAATAGGAATATCTAAAAAAGATTTGGAGTTAGAAGAAGATGATAGTAGGTATTGATTTAGGAACGACTAATTCTTTAGTAGGGGTATACCAAGATGGCCAGGTTAAGCTGATTCCCAATGCTTTTGGTGAGTATTTGACTCCATCTGTTGTGGCTTTAGATGACAATGATGAGATTATAGTTGGAAAAATTGCTAAGGAACGCTTGGTGACCCACCCAGATAAGACGGTTTCTCAGTTCAAGCGTTTTATGGGGACCAAGCATGAGTTGACGCTAGGAAATCGAGCATATAAGGCTGAAGAATTAAGCTCTTTTATCATTCGAAAGTTGGTAGACGATGCAGAGAACTATCTTGGGGAAAAGGTCGAGGAAGTGATTGTCAGTGTTCCAGCCTATTTCAACGATGCTCAACGCTATGCGACCAAACTAGCAGGGAAATTTGCAGGTGTTCAGATTGATCGGATTATCAATGAACCCTCTGCAGCAGCTCTTGCTAAAAGATCTATGGTAAACCAAGAAGATCAATCTTTTATTGTGGTCGATTTTGGTGGTGGTACTCTTGATATTTCAGTTGTGGAGCTTTTTGATAATATCGTCGAAATCGTGTCGATTGCAGGGGACAATCGTTTGGGAGGAGAAGACTTCACTGCGGCTATTGCTGAGGAATTTTTAGTTTCCAATCAATTAACCAAGGATACGATTTCCCGTGAATTTTATGGCAAAATTCTGGTACAGGCTGAAAAGACTAAACTAGAACTCAATGAGAAAGAAGAAGTGAAGATGACAGTTCTGGACCAAGAACAGGAATACACTTTAGACTTGAGCTACCAGCGTTTTTATGAGCTTTGTCAGCCTCTGCTAGCCCGTGTTAAGGCCGTTTTGGACCGTGCCTTGATGGATGCGCGCTATAGCTATGTATCATCAGATAACTTTGTTCTTGTTGGGGGGACTTCGAAACTCCGCTTGGTTCAGGATTTTTTATCCTACTGTATCAATCAAGTGGTGCAGGTTTCGGATGATCCCGATCGGATGATTGCGAGAGGTTGTGCCCTTTTAGCAGGAATAAAAGAACGCCAGGGTGAGATACGAGATTTATTACTGTCTGATATTTGTCCTTTTACACTGGGGATTGAGATAGTTGGCGACCGCTTTTCGCCGATTATTGAGCGAAATTCAACCCTACCTGCTTCACGCATCGAGCAGTACTATACGGCTGAATTGGGACAGAGTCAAGTCAAGATAAAGGTCTATCAAGGTGAGATGATGAAGGCATCACAAAATCTGTTCCTAGGAGAATTAGAAGTTCCCGTCCCTGTGAATACTCGAGTAAATGAAAGTTTCACAGTTCGATTTACCTATGATTTAAATGGAATTTTGGATGTCGAAGTGAAAATTGATTCAACACAGGAAGTCTTTAGTCATGTTATTCTCCAAGATAGTGTTACTCTGACAGAAAAGGAAATCAAGGCTAAGCAAGCAGAGTTGACTCGCTATAAGATCAATGCTCAAGAAACAGAGGTTTATCGCTTCTTGATTGAAAAAGCGAATCGCGTGTACAGTATGCTCTTGGGGAGAAGAAGAGATGAGCTAATGGCTGAAACTAGACGATTTGAAGAAGAGGTCAGCCAAGCATCTATGTATCATTTGCCAAAACTCTATCAATCATTTTCAAACTATCTAGACTTCCTAGAGCGAGGACTGTAAAAGAGGAGACCTTATGAATATATGGGAAACTTTAGGGATAGAGCCAACGACTGACGTCAAGCTTATTAGAAGGCGTTATGCTGAACTGGTTCGGCTCTATCACCCAGAAGACCAACCAGAAATTTACCAAGAAATTGTTGAAGCTTACCAAAAAGCCTTGACTTATGCGAGGTCTAGAAACACAAGACCAGAAAATAGCCTAAGAAAAGCGAGTGACTCTCAAGAAGCTACTGAACTTGAAGAAGAGGCGAATGGAAAGCCTAACTCTAGTTTCAACTTTGAAAACTTGACTGAAGAAACGAAGACTGAGAACGAAGAGTCTGAAAGATCTAGTCTTGATTTTAGTGATTATCAGCAATCAACTGATAAAACCAGCGATTCCTTTAACTTTGAAACCTTTAAAGCGGAAGAGGATGAGCAAAAGTCCACCCTTGACTTTAGTGACTATGATGAGGAAGTTCAGCTAAATGGAGATTCTGAAGAAAGAGCTAAGAATACCCTCAACTTTGAAACGTTTGGTGACGAAGAGAACCAGGGGCAAGAAGGATTAACAAGGTCTACTCTTGACTTTAGCGGTTATAATGAAGAAACTTATCTGATCCGAAATGCGATTGAAAGTATTGTTAAAAATGATGATTACAGTCCAGAAGAACAAGAGCATCTATGGCGTCAGTTCTTTCATCAGTATCAGTATGATATGGACATTGTTCAATCCGTTTTAGAGAAAATGGATGTTTATATTTTTAACAAACCGGAGCAATTCTCTATCCTCATTCCCTTGCTGGAAGACTATATACCTGACTTCCGACACTGGGGCTATTACTATAAACTGAAGTATTGGAAAGTTAAAAGAGATATAGCAGAAGAGGAAGGCAGTTCGCTTGAAAGCGCACAAGAAGCTACTGAGCAATTCTATTATTCTTATAAACTTTGCCAAGAAATTCTCCATGATTTTAACAAAGCAAATCAATTGAACTCTTGGATAGAGTTTTTCAAGCACCCCTATTTGGCCTTTATGGTCTTGGATCAAGTAAATCAAAATCGTCAGATAATCAAGAGTGTGCCAGTTTTAACCTATATCCTGGAAAAAAACCGACAAGTCATATTTGAAGAGGATTATCCACTCTTGAATGACTTGGCTGATTACATAGAGGAAGTAAAAGGGGAGCTGGGAGAAAACGTTGACTTTAGTCACTACTCTCTAGATAATCCAGATGAAGTTGAGGCAGCCTTCTATGAGTTGCTCCATGCTCAGTATGAAGACGAGTATAAACTGTTACGTGATTGGCAATACCTTTTTGAATCAGTCAAAGATCACACGCTCCTACTTGATTTGTTAGAAAAAGTGGACGTCTATCCTTTAACCAATGCGAAAGTGTTAGCACTCGTTCTCCAATTTGTGGAGCGTTACAGCGATGAGGAATCAAATCCTTACCTGAAAAAACTCCATTTCTGGAAGAGTATCCATTCTTATCCTTCAGTGGTAGAGGAGTATGCACTTAACAAAAAAGAAAATTTTGATTACTGGTACAATGAAGGTTATCTCTATATTGATAAGCTTACTAAGAGCGATGAAGATATCAATGATTGGGAGAAGTGGAGAAGCTACTTTAAAGGAAGACCACGCATTCTAACGATTTTGCTTCAGCAGATCTATAAGGAGTACCATCGGTTTACAGACGGCGAGCTCCTGAGATATGTTTTAGCTCCTTTTCCTACTTCTAAAATGGCTCCCCAAATGATGACGGAGGAGACAGACCAGAAACTAGAAGAGATGACAGTTTATGCTTATGAACTTAGTCATCCAAAGGCCAAGCTCTCTTATTTGGATTGGAAAAAAAGACAAGTCTTTAAAAATAAGTTTCTTCAGTTTGTCTTTGGTCTATTTTCGATTGTGAGTTTGATACTCAGTGTTCTAGAGCAACCTATTGATAATTTATGGGTCCATGCTGGTATGTTTTCTCTCTTTTACGTCTATATGCTAAAATTAAGGCAAACACAGATTGAGGAAGGAGTGACAGCTAGGGGTTCAAAACGAAAATTCTACCACAGTCCCCATCCATGGTTCCTATTCATCTTGTTATTGCTCCTCGTCACTCCATTCTTACCGTTTGGTCTCATTGGTGCCCTTATGTTTATTACATTTTTCTGTCTCATCGATGGTTTCCAGGTGAGTCAAGGGCTGAAGTGGGATTATTCTTTGGATAAGCTGATTCCTGTCGGTATCTTTCTTTCTGCTGGCTTCTTATCTGCTTTGGTAAATCGAAGCCAGATCATTTCCGGAGTTGCAATTATGTACTTCCATATTTTTGCAATCTTTGTGATATGCTTGTCTTTTACAAGATTTAGTCCCGGATTTCCACCATCTTTGAAAAAAATTCTCTTTCCAGCATTTTTGGGGATCCTACTCTTTCAAACGTTGCCCTACATTCACAGCCGTTTAGACATCTTTGATCCAACTATTCTACGAAATGAAACACTGGCTATAACTGTTATCCTCTTGTTAAATGGAGTTGCCTTGTCTTATTTTACAAAGGATCAAGGCTTCATGATTGGTGTGAAGAAGGTCTTTATGATTTATGGATTGCAGATCTTTATTTTCCTAAGAAGACTGTTCCGAATCCTATTCGCACCAAATTCAGTTTTCGGTAATAACTATCATTACAAAGACTTACTAATCATGAACAGCGAATTTACTTTCTACTTCCTCGAAGGACTTTTTATCCTTATCATACTTTTCCTTATTGGCAATATACGCAAGGAAAACCGTAAAAGTGCTGGTTAGAATGAAAGCGGAGAGAAGAGGCCTCTAGTTCAATTTTCTAGTAAATTTTTCTGAATAAAGGTATAATAGAAGTATTCAAATGAAAGAGGTAATGAAAATGGCTTCAAAAATGCTACACACTTGCTTACGAGTAGAAAACCTTGAAAAATCAATCGCTTTTTATCAAGATGCTTTTGGTTTTAAAGAATTGCGTCGCAGAGATTTTCCAGACCATGCATTCACCATTGTCTATCTAGGACTTGATGGTGATGACTACGAGTTGGAATTGACCTATAACTATGATCACGGCCCTTATGTGGTAGGAGATGGCTTTGCCCACATCGCTCTCAGCACACCTGACCTTGAGGCCCTACATCAAGAACATAGCGCTAAAGGCTATGAGGTGACAGCCCCTAATGGACTTCCAGGAACTCAACCAAACTATTACTTTGTCAAAGATCCTGACGGTTACAAGGTCGAAGTCATTCGTGAAAAATAATCCAGTAAGGTCAAGTAGAATGTTCGTTTTCTACTTGACTTTTTTTCTTTGAAAGAGTATACTAATACAAATTTAACCTTTAAGGGGAGTCCAGAGAGACTCACAAGGTGTCAGATAAAAGGGATAGGGGACTCTGTGGAGACTTTTTAAGTGTGCGCATGAGTTCTAGCCTAACCCAACTGAGGCCTTGCATTAGCAAGGTCTTTTCTTTATCTGGTCCCCTTAAAATTTAAGGAGGAAAATCATGAATCCCACATGTAAGAAGCGTTTAGGTGCGATTCGTTTAGAAACCATGAAGGTGGTTGCACAGGAGGAAATTGCGCCAGCAATCTTTGAATTAGTCCTAGAAGGAGAAATGGTTGAAGTCATGCGAGCAGGCCAATTTCTTCATCTGCGTGTGCCTGATGATGCCCATCTCTTACGCCGTCCTATTTCAATTTCGTCTATCGATAAGGCAAACAAGCAGTGTCATCTCATTTATCGGATTGAGGGGGCTGGGACCGCTAATTTTTCAACATTAAGTCAGGGTGATATTCTGGATGTGATGGGACCTCAGGGGAATGGTTTTGACTTGTCTGATCTGGACGACCAGAGCCAAGTTCTCCTCGTTGGTGGGGGGATTGGTGTTCCGCCCTTGCTTGAGGTCGCCAAGGAATTGCATGCGCGTGGGGTGAAAGTAGTGACAGTTCTCGGTTTTGCTAACAAGGATGCTGTTATTCTCGAAAAGGAATTGGCCCAATATGGTCGGGTCTTTGTAACAACAGATGATGGTTCATATGGCATCAAGGGAAATGTATCTGTTGTCATCAATGATTTAGACAGTCAATTTGATGCTGTTTACTCATGTGGGGCTCCGGGAATGATGAAGTACATTAATCAAGCCTTTTATGACCACCCAAGAGCCTATCTATCTCTGGAATCCCGTATGGCTTGTGGGATGGGGGCTTGCTATGCCTGCGTCCTAAAAGTTCCAGATAGTGAGACTGTCAGTCAACGTGTCTGTGAAGATGGCCCTGTTTTTCGCACAGGAACAGTTGTATTATAAGGAGAAAGTCATGACTACAAATCGTTTACAAGTTTCTCTCCCTGGTTTGGATTTGAAAAATCCGATTATTCCAGCATCAGGCTGTTTTGGTTTTGGCCAGGAGTATGCCAAGTACTATGATTTAGACCTTTTAGGCTCCATTATGATCAAGGCGACGACACTAGAACCCCGTTTTGGAAATCCAACTCCCAGAGTTGCAGAGACACCTGCCGGTATGCTCAATGCAATCGGTTTGCAAAATCCTGGTTTAGAAGCTGTTTTAGCTGAAAAGTTGCCTTGGCTGGAAAGAGAGTATCCTACGCTTCCCATCATCGCAAATGTAGCAGGCTTTTCAAAACAAGAGTACGCTGCTGTTTCTCGAGGAATTTCCAAGGCTACAAATGTAAAAGCTATCGAGCTTAATATCTCTTGTCCGAATGTGGATCACGGCAATCATGGACTTTTGATTGGGCAAGATCCTGATTTGGCCTACGAAGTGGTAAAAGCAGCTGTGGAAGCCTCTGATGTGCCAGTTTATGTTAAGTTAACCCCTAGTGTAACGGATGTTGTCACCATCGCCAAAGCCGCTGAAGATGCAGGAGCAAGTGGCTTAACCATGATCAATACCCTTGTCGGTATGCGCTTTGACCTCAAAACTAGAAAACCAATCCTAGCCAATGGAACAGGTGGAATGTCTGGACCAGCAGTCTTTCCAGTAGCCCTCAAACTCATCCGACAAGTAGCTCAAACAACAGACCTGCCCATTATTGGAATGGGGGGAGTGGATTCTGCTGAAGCAGCGCTAGAAATGTATCTGGCTGGTGCCTCTGCCATCGGAGTTGGAACAGCCAACTTTACCAATCCTTATGCCTGTCCTGATATCATCGAACATCTACCAAAAGTCATGGATAAATATGGCATTAGCAGTTTGGAAGATCTCCGTCAGGAAGTCAAAGCCAGTCTGAGATAAGCTAGGTCCTCCTTATCGTCAACAAGAAATAGAATCTTCATCAATTTGTAATATTTCCGTCGGTTAACTATGTTACAATAGGGATTAGAAAACGTTATTGGAGCATTTAAATGAAACGATGGAAAGTGGCCCTAGTAAGTGCTGGCTTATTGGGGTGTTTTTTTACTGTAGTGGAGACAGCAAAAGCAGAAGAGGGAACTTGGCAAGGAAAGACCTACCTCAAAGCAGACAGGAAACCGGCAACCAACCAATGGATCTATGACCAAACGCAACAGGCCTGGTTTTATTTAACAGCTGATGGAAATCGTGCTGAGAACGGCTGGTTGACTGTTGGTGGTAAGGATTACTATTTTAACGAGACCGGAAAATTAGCCACAAAAACGTGGGTTGGCCAGTACTATGTGACTGAAAGTGGTACTAAAGCCAAGGAACAGTGGGTATTTAATCAGGAACAAGAATCCTGGTATTATCTCAAGTCTGATGGTCAGAAAGCTCAAAATGAGTGGATTCAACAAGGTCAGGAAAAATATTACCTTAAAGCAGACGGGAAAATGGCCAAAGATGAGTGGATCACTCAAGGGGAGAACCAGTACTACATCAATTCACAAGGTAAAATGCTGAAAAATGCTTGGCTTGGTAAGAACTATATATCAGAAAATGGTCATAAGGTTAAACAAGCTTGGATTTATGATGACAACTATAGCAGTTGGTTCTACCTTCAACAAGACGGTACCTATGCTGAAAATGGCTGGTTAACCATAGATGGGAAGGACTACCATTTTAAATCAGGCGGTTATCTATCTACTGAGCGTTGGATTGACCGCTTCTACGTTGCCAAGAGTGGAGCTAAATTGAAATCGGAATGGCTCTTTGATAAGAATTATGATGCTTGGTTTTACTTGAAAGCTGACGGAACCTATGCCGAAAAAGGCTGGGAAACGATTAAAGAAAAAGATTACCATTTCAAATCAGGCGGCTATCTTTCTACCGAGCGCTGGATTGACCGCTTCTATGTTGCTAAAAGTGGAGCCAAACTGAAATCGGAATGGCTCTTTGACAAGAATTATAACTCTTGGTTTTACTTGAAAGCTGACGGAACCTATGCTGAAAAAGGTTGGCAAACCATCAAAGGCAAGGATTACCATTTCAAATCAGGCGGCTACCTCTCTACGGAAACTTGGATTGACCGCAGTTATGTGACGAGCAGTGGAGCAAAAGCTGGCAAAGGGTGGCTCTTTGACAAGAATTATAACTCTTGGTTCTATATCAACTCTGATGGAAATTATGCCAATAAAGAATGGCTCTGGGATAATGGTTACTACTATCTCAAATCTGGTGGTTATATGGCTGCGAGTGAGTGGGTATGGTACAAGAACAATTGGTTCTACCTCAAGTCAAATGGAAAGATGGCTGAGAAAGAATTAATCTACGATTCTTCCGACCAATCATGGTATTACCTAAAATCCGGCGGTTATATGGCAAAAAATGAGACTGTGGATGGTCATACCTTGGATGCTTCTGGTAGATGGCATGTTGCGGATAAAACCAAATATTACAAAGTTAAACCAATCACAGCCTATGTCTATAGTGCATCTGGAGAAATCTTGAGTTACATTAACCAAGGAAGCATTGTTTCACTGGATAGTTCGACGCGAAAAGGTGGCCGACTTGCAGTTTCGATTTCTGGCTTGTCTGGCTATATGAATCAAAGTGATTTGACAGCAGTTGATGAAGGAAGCGAGTTTATCCCTCATTATACTAGTGATGGGAAATTCCTCTACCATGAACTCTCTCCATATACGAGTATCAAAGTAGCTCCACACACTTCTGCTATGGTTATTGGTAAGAAGTACTACTCAACTGATGGAGAGCACTTTGATGGCTTTACCATTAAAAATCCTTTCCTTTATAAGAACTTGAGAGAACCAAGTAATTATAGTGCAGCTGAATTGGATAAACTGTATTCGATGATGAACTTGCAGGATAGTCCTCTTGCAGGTAAAGGAGCGACTTTCAAAGAAGCTGAGGAACGCTACGGTGTCAATGCCCTTTACTTGATGGCGCATAGCGCTCTTGAAAGTGCGTGGGGACGCAGTCAAATTGCCAGAGATAAGAACAACTTCTTTGGTATTGCTGCTTATGATACTAGCCCATATCTCTCAGCCAAGAGCTTTGATAATGTGGACAAAGGAATTCTCGGAGCGGCCAAGTGGATTCGTGAGAATTACATCGACTACGGCAGAGACCACCTTGGAAATAAAGCAACCGGGATGAATGTTCGCTATGCTTCCGATCCATACTGGGGTGAGAAAATAGCCAGCATCATGATGACTATCAATAGTAGACTTGGTGAGAAAGACTAATCAAAAGAAAACAACGGTAACTACTGAAAAGTGGTTATCGTTTTTGTATATCTGGCAATAAGTTGATTCTATAGCTTTTTACACTTGAAATATTTAAAACAATATATTAAAATATAGAGGAGATTATTTATAAATTGAGGAGTTTAAAATGAAGAAATCAATGATTGTTGGGCTTATTACTTTTATTGCTTTAGGTTTGGCAACAGGATACTATTTCTTATCCTATGCGCCTCATCAAGCTGCTGTAACTAAGTTTGAAGATGTAGTAAAGGATTTAAATGAAAAGAATAAAGAAGTTGAAGATCAAATAGCTGAGGCTGAAAAGGTTATTGAGAATAATGAAGAACCTCTTGATTCTAAGACATTGGAAGAATTGAAATCAACTATAAAGGATAGCAAAGATTCACTTCGTAAAGAACCAGAAATGGAGAAAGCGACTGCTAAGATTGAGAAGCAAATTGAAGAATTAAGTCAACCATTAGATTATAGTGAAACAAAAAAGAATTTGTCTGAAAAATTGACTCACTATCAAAATAGCATTCTTCAATTAAAACAAATTACAAATCCTTCTAGTTCTTTTATTGAAGAAAGACTTAAAGAAATAGAATCAATTACTGGAGTACAATCTGTTACGGAGGATAATGACCCTAATAAAAAATTAAATAAACAAGGAGGATATACAGCGTCTGTATATTTTGTTGACAAGCAAGTGACTGAATCTGTAGAAGGCTCGGATATTGTTCATAAAGGCAATGATGTTGGAGGAAATATAGAGGTGTATAAGACAAAAGAAGATGCAGAAAAGCGCAATACTTATATTAGTGCTTTTGATGGAACTGCTTTAAATCCGGGATCCCACTATGTTTATGGAACCATATTAATTCGCACTTCGCACCATTTAACAGGAGCACAACAGAAAGAACTGACTGAGAAAATCTACAATAAATTAATTGAACTGAAATAATTAAAGAATTGGATAGCTATTTGTTTTATTGAACTAAGATACAGTCAAAAAGCCGTTGGAAAACGGTTTTTTGTTATAATTAAATGAAGAATTTAGAATTGAAGGAGAACATCATGACTTTTGAAGAAATCCTGCCTGGGTTAAAGGCTAAGAAAAAATATGTACGAACTGGTTGGGGAGGGGCTGAAAACTATGTCCAACTCTTTGACACTATCGAGCAAAACGGGGTTGCACTTGAAGTGACGCCTTATTTCCTCATCAACGTGTCAGGAGAAGGGGAAGGTTTTTCCATGTGGAGCCCGACACCTTGTGATGTTTTGGCGACGGATTGGGTAGAAGTGCATGACTAGACGTGTATTGATTACGGGAGTAAGTTCAGGGATTGGTCTGACTCAAGCCCGATTCTTTTTAGAGAAGGGGTATCAAGTATATGGAGTGGACCAAGGTGAAAATCCACTCTTGGAGGGTGATTTTCACTTTTTACAGAGAGATTTGACCTTAGACTTGAAACCTGTTTTTGACTGGTGCCCTCAGGTGGATATTTTGTGCAATACTGCAGGAGTCTTGGATGATTACAAACCGCTTTTGGAACAATCAGCTCAGGAAATTCAAGAGATTTTTGAAATCAACTACGCGACTCCTGTTGAGTTGACTCGCTATTATTTGACTCAAATGCTGGAAAATAAAAAAGGAATCATTATCAATATGTGTTCGATTGCTTCAAGTCTAGCTGGCGGAGGTGGTCACGCCTATACCTCGTCTAAGCACGCCTTAGCTGGCTTCACCAAGCAGTTGGCTCTAGACTATGCTGAAGCTGGGATTCAGGTATTTGGTATCGCTCCTGGTGCTGTCAAGACAGCTATGACAGCTGCGGACTTTGAACCAGGTGGATTGGCGGACTGGGTAGCTAGTGAAACGCCTATCAAACGCTGGATTGAGCCAGAGGAAGTAGCAGAAATTAGCCTTTTCTTAGCAAGTGGAAAAGCGAGCGCCATGCAAGGACAAATCCTGACCATTGATGGTGGCTGGTCTTTGAAGTAGGAGGAGTTGGATGGAAATCAAAAAACACTTTGGAGTCTATGCTGTTTGCTTTGAAAATGGGAAATTACTCTGCATTGAAAAAACGAGAGGCCCTTATCAACATCGTTATGATCTACCTGGTGGTAGTCAGCAACTTGGTGAAGGATTGACGGAAACGCTGATTAGAGAAGTGATGGAAGAGACAGGATTTACTGTTAGAAGCTATTCCAATCCTCGAATCTACGATGTTTTCGTCAGGGAAGAGTTAACAAATTTTACGGTTCACCATATCATGGCCTTGTATGATGTTGAAATGAATGAGAAGGAAGCTCAAGTTACGATTTCGGATGCTGTGCCTGATGGTGCGAATGATTCACTCGGATATATTTGGATGGATATTCAGAAAATCACAGAAGAAAATGCATCACCATTAGTCTTGAAGGTTAAGTCTGAATTATTGAGATTTCCAGAGCTGGACAAGACCTTGTATATGAATTGGAAGGTGAATGATGAGAAACCAACTTGTCCTTAGTGGAGAACAAATTGTTGAAAAAGTTTATCCTCAGTTATTGCACCATGTCGGTATGATTCGTGGAGAATACTTACTTAGAGAGCTTAATCAAAACATCCTATTAGCAAGTTGTCAGCAATTCGTAAAAGATTATCTAGATACCATTTGCTCCTTGTACTCAGATGAAGAGGTTTGGTATCGTTTTTCAGAGTTAACAAATACAGAAGCTAATTGTCTAGAGGGAACTAAAGAGCATTTTGATGAAAATCATCCCTTGTTTGGATATAGAGGGATAAGGCGTTTGCTGGCGTGTCCGAATGAATTTCAGGCTGAGTCACATGTCGTTACAGAAGTTTATCAAACAAATCCCAATCTGTCTGTTATCTTTCCTTTTGTCAATGATGCTGAGCAGTTAAAGCAAGCTATTAGAGTATTGCGTGAGCATGGTTTTACTGGAAAAGTCGGCACAATGATTGAATTACCGTCAGCTTATTTTGACTTGGACAGGATACTGGAAACTGGTATTTCAAAGATTATAGTTGGAATGAATGATTTGACTTCTTTTGTTTTTGCGACTGTGAGAAACAGTCAATGGCATGATATGGAAAGTCCAATAATGTTAGATATGCTAAGAGATATGCAGGATAAAGCAAGGATAAAAAAGATTGACTTTGCTGTAGCAGGCTATCTGAATGCTTCTTTCATACAAAAAATGAATCAGATGGGTATCAAGTGTATTATCCACTACAGTTCTATTCCAGAGATTTTTGATTTAGAGATTGATCATCCAGACCACCTCAAACGTATAAAAGAAGTAAGTAAAAAATTACAAAGGAGCAAACTATGACACCGCAAGAAATGTGGAATGCATACAAGCAAATTAACCCCTCGATTGGAGATGAGATAGATGCCTGGGCTTTTGGAGTGGAAGCCGATGCCTTGGCAGATTTGGTTTTAAAAGGCGAAAAGACAGCAACCGCCTCAGTCTACGACCTCTACGCACTAGAAGACGAACCTCTTCCACAAGAAGGAACCTTCGATGTCATTTTAGATAGCCAAGATCGGGCTGTCTGTATTATCGAAATTACAAAGGTTTCCGTTCAGCCTTTTCATCAAGTGTCAGCTGAACATGCCTTCAAGGAAGGGGAAGGTGACAAATCTCTGGCCTATTGGCGTCAGGTTCATGAGGATTGTTTCGCTGAGTGGCTGAGAGAGGCAGGACTGACTTTTACACCTGATAGTAAGGTTGTATTAGAAGAATTTCGCAAGGTCTACCCTCTTTAGACCGCTAGGAGGAAGAAAGTTTTGGAAATCGCCGTCCAATCCTTTTTTCTTAGGCAAAACATGATATAATAAGTTTGTTTGAAGAAGAGCTCTAGCTCTTAAACTTAGATAGGAGAAAACTATGCAAGCAGTTGAACATTTTATTACGCAATTTGTTCCTGAACATTATGATTTATTTTTAGACTTGAGTCGTGAGACCAAGACCTTTTCTGGGAAGGTGACCATCACTGGTCAAGCGAAAAGTGAGCGTATTTCCCTTCACCAAAAAGACTTGGAAATCGCTTCTGTAGAAGTTGTGGGTCAAGCACGTCCATTTACTGTTGACCATGAAAATGAAGCCCTTCATATCGAGCTGGCTGAGGCTGGTCAAGTTGAATTAGTCATCGCTTTTTCAGGAAAGATTACTGACAACATGACTGGGATTTACCCTTCTTACTATACAGCAGATGGAGTCAAGAAGGAAGTCTTGTCTACGCAGTTTGAAAGCCACTTTGCGCGTGAAGCCTTCCCATGTGTGGATGAGCCAGAAGCCAAAGCAACCTTTGATCTCGCTCTTCGTTTTGACCAAGCAGAAGGTGAAGTGGCCTTGTCAAACATGCCTGAGGTTGATGTGGAAAACCGTAAGGAAACAGGTATCTGGAAGTTTGAGACAACACCTCGCATGTCATCTTATTTGTTGGCCTTTGTCGCTGGTGATTTGCAAGGGGTGACCGCTAAAACCAAGAATGGTACCCTCGTAGGTGTCTACTCAACCAAAGCACATCCACTTTCTAACCTTGATTTCTCTTTAGATATCGCTGTTCGTTCGATTGAGTTTTACGAAGATTACTACGGAGTTAAATACCCAATTCCTCAATCTCTTCATATCGCTCTTCCTGACTTCTCAGCAGGTGCCATGGAAAACTGGGGTCTAGTGACTTATCGTGAAGTTTACTTAGTTGTGGATGAGAACTCTACTTTTGCTAGCCGTCAGCAGGTTGCACTTGTTATCGCACACGAGCTTGCCCATCAATGGTTTGGGAACCTCGTTACTATGAAATGGTGGGATGACCTCTGGCTCAATGAAAGCTTCGCCAACATGATGGAATACGTCTGTGTCGATGCCATCGAGCCAAGCTGGAATATCTTTGAAGACTTCCAAACAGGTGGTGTTCCAGCGGCGCTTAAACGCGATGCGACAGATGGCGTTCAATCTGTTCACGTCGAAGTCAAACACCCAGATGAAATCAATACCCTCTTTGACGGAGCTATCGTCTATGCCAAAGGAAGCCGTCTCATGCACATGCTTCGTCGTTGGCTAGGAGATGCTGATTTTGCCAAAGGCTTGCATGCCTACTTTGAAAAGCACCAATATGGAAATACCATTGGTCGTGACCTATGGAATGCCCTTGGTCAGGCATCAGGTCGTGATGTTGCAGCCTTCATGGATTCTTGGTTGGAACAGCCTGGCTATCCAGTTCTCACTGTCAAAGTTGAAAATGATGTCTTGAAGATTTCGCAAAAACAATTCTTTATCGGTGAGCACGAAGACAAGAGCCGCCTCTGGGTGGTGCCACTGAACAGCAACTGGAAAGGTTTGCCAGACACACTTGAAACTGAAAGTATCGAAATCCCTGGCTATGCCGCTCTTCTTGCTGAAAATGAAGGAGCTCTTCGTCTCAACACTGAAAATACAGCCCACTACATTACAGACTATCAAGGAGACTTGTTAGATGCCGTTCTTGCTGAGCTAGAGACACTTGATAACACAAGCAAACTTCAAATCGTTCAAGAACGTCGTTTGTTGGCTGAAGCAGGGCACATTTCTTATGCAGACTTGCTCCCAGTCCTTGATAAACTTGCTAAGGAAGAGTCTTACCTTGTGGTTTCAGCTGTTTCTCAAGTGATTTCTGCCCTTGAGCGCTTTATCGATGAAGGAACAGAGACTGAGAAAGCCTTTAATACACTCGTTGCTAAATTGGCTCGTCACAACTATGACCGTCTTGGTTTTGAAGCAAAAGATGGAGAATCAGATGAGGATGAATTGGTTCGTCAGTTGGCCGTTTCTATGATGATTCGCTCCAATGATGCAGAAGCTAGTCAAGTCGCTAGCCAAATCTTTGCAGCTCATAAGGAGAACCTTGCAGGACTTCCAGCAGCCATCCGTGCACAAGTTCTCATCAATGAGATGAAACACCATGAGACCAAGGACTTGGTCGCAACTTATCTGGACCTCTACACTCATGCCACAGATGCTGTTTTCAAACGCCAGTTAGCAGCTGCTCTAGCCTACAGTACAGATGCTGACAATATCCAAACCTTGATTCGTTCATGGAAGGACAAGTTTGTGGTGAAACCACAAGATTTGTCTGCTTGGTATTACCAGTTCCTAGATCATCAAACAACTCAAGAAACTGTTTGGGTATGGGCGCGTGAAAACTGGGATTGGATCAAGGCAGCTCTTGGTGGGGATATGAGCTTTGATAGCTTTGTTATCCTACCTGCCCATGTATTTAAGACTGAGCAACGCTTGGCAGAGTACAAGGAATTCTTTGAACCACAACTTTCTGACCTAGCTCTTAGCCGTAACATTCGCATGGGGATCAAGGATATCGCAGCGCGTGTTGACTTGATTAAGCGTGAAAAAGCAGCAGTCGAAGCTGTTGTAGCCCAATATGCCAAAGCGTAATTCGTTCGAAATGTAAACAAAAACTCAACTTTCTATCTGAAAAGAAGAGAGAGTTGAGTTTTTTTTAAGGCAATTTTGGTATAATAATCATAACAAGGAGGAGTTTCTGATGATAAAAATCTTATTAGTAGAAGATGACCTGGGTCTGTCAAACTCAGTATTTGACTTTTTGGATGATTTTGCAGATGTCATGCAGGTTTTTGATGGAGAAGAAGGTCTCTACGAAGCAGAAAGTGGCGTTTATGACTTGATTTTGCTTGACCTGATGTTGCCTGAAAAAAATGGCTTCCAAGTCTTGAAAGAGTTGCGCGAAAAAGGAATTACCACACCAGTCCTTATCATGACGGCCAAAGAAAGTTTGGATGACAAGGGACATGGTTTTGAGTTGGGAGCGGATGACTACCTCACCAAACCTTTCTATCTAGAAGAACTCAAAATGCGGATTCAAGCCCTTCTCAAACGTTCAGGTAAGTTTAACGAAAACACCTTGACCTATGGAGATATTGTCGTCAACCTTTCAACGAATGAAGTGAAGGTGGAAGACACGCCTGTGGAACTACTCGGAAAAGAGTTTGAGTTATTGGTTTACTTCCTTCAAAATCAAAATGTTATTCTTCCCAAGACGCAAATTTTTGATCGTCTATGGGGGTTTGATAGCGATACGACGATTTCTGTTGTAGAAGTCTATGTCTCAAAAGTTCGTAAGAAATTGAAGGGAACAGCCTTTGCTGAAAATCTTCAAACCTTGCGTAGTGTCGGGTATATTTTAAAAGATGTTCAATAAACTAAAAAAAACATGGTATGCGGATGATTTCAGCTATTTCATTCGAAACTTTGGAGTGTTCACCCTGATCTTCTCTGCTATGACTTTGATTATCCTCCAGGTCATGCACTCGAGTCTCTACACTTCTGTAGATGAAAAACTCCAAGCCCTTAGTAGCAGTCCCCAAGCGGTTATCCAGTTAGCCCTGAATCGGGCGACTGAAGAGGTCAAGGATATTCAACCAGCAACAGCGGATGCCAACAAGGCTGAAATCAAGCCCAATGTCAGCTCCAATACGGAAGTCTTGCTCTTTGACAAGGATTTTAACCAACTCTTATTGGGGAATCGCTTTTTAGGTTTGGACAAGATCAAGCTGGACAAAAAAGAGTTGAATCACATTCGCCAAATCCAAGTTGTCAATAGCTACGGTCAGGAAGAAACCTATCGGATGATTTTGATGGAAACCAACTCTTCCTCCGTATCAAGTAACGTCAAGTATGCGGCGGTTTTAATCAATACCAGCCAGCTCGAGCAAATCAGCCAAAACCACGAGCATTTAATTGTTGTAGTCATGGCTAGTTTCTGGCTCCTGTCTTTAATTGCCAGTGTTTACTTGGCACGTGTCAGTGTCAAACCCTTGTTGGAAAGTATGCAAAAGCAGAAGTCCTTTGTTGAAAATGCCAGTCACGAACTGAGAACGCCTTTGGCCGTTTTACAAAATCGTTTAGAAAATCTCTTTCGAAAACCAGAGGCAACGATCATGGAATCCAGCGAAAGTATTGCTTCGAGCCTTGAAGAAGTTCGCAACATGCGCTTCCTCACGACCAATCTCCTCAACCTTGCACGTCGCGATGATGGAATCAAACCAGAAATAGCAGAAGTATCACCACAGTTCTTTAAGACGACCTTTGCTAACTATGAGTTGATTGCTTCTGAAAATGATCGTATTTTTGAGTATGAAAATCGGATTTATCGTCCCTTCATGACCGATCAGTTGCTCCTAAAACAGCTCATGACCATCTTATTTGACAATGCCATCAAGTATACCGAAGAAGATGGGAAAATTGAGTTTGTAGTTCATGCTACAGATCGTCACCTCTATCTAACAGTAACGGATAACGGAATTGGAATTTCAGCTGCTGACAAGAAGAAAATATTTGACCGATTTTACCGTGTGGACAAGGCGAGAACCCGTCAGAAAGGTGGCTTTGGTCTTGGACTATCCTTGGCCAAGCAAATCGTAGATGCCTTACGAGGAACGATTAGCGTAAAAGATAACAAACCTAGCGGGACAATTTTTGAAGTTAAGATTGCTATTCAATCTCCTTCAAAACGTAAGAATAAATAAAAAAGACAGTTATAGAACTGTCTTTTTTGATAACTGAAAAAGAGGTTGGTAGTAGTACCAACCTTTATTTTGAAAATTTTCGTTTCATTATCTTTCTTTGAAGTTGTAAAAGGGCGAAACTAAGACCCATTGCAGCGACAAAGGATAAAGCTGTATTAAATTTTATAGCTAAAAAGATAAAACTAAAAAGTGCCATAAAAATACAGAAACAAGCGATATTTACAAAAAATAAAATCTCTTTTAGGTTAGGGCCGACTGGGGCTTCAGGTGTGTAATCTTGGTAAAGCGGAGTTTGTTTCGATTCGGGAGCTTGTTCAAACTCATAAGCTTCTAGTTTTCTTGCGGACATGATTCTCTCCTTAACAGTACATAACTATTTTATCATTTTTTATGCAGAGAATTATTACAGAATTGTTACAAAACTACTAAAGTCTCTTATCAACTTCTAAGTCTCTCTTCTTGACACCCACTAGAGAAAATGATAGCATGGATGTTACACTTAAAACAGATGACCTGACTTTCTCTTTTATAAATATACTGAGAAAGGAAAGGATAACTTATATAAATTGATAGCAAGCTGAGGCTTTTTCCTAAGATGATTTGTTAAGTTGCTACCTGGATACTTTTGAAAAGTATTGGTAGGAGTTGTTTTGAATGGATGATAAGACAGAGATTCTGTCTATTGGACTGGGTGGCTTTTTGCTACCTCTGGGAAAAGTAAAAGGAGATAAGCATGTATCTTGCTATCAAAGAGATATTACGAAACAAACTTCGATATAGTTTGATTCTAACTACCATTTTTCTTATCGCTTTTATGGTCTTTTTTATGACCAGTCTAGCTCTTGGTCTTGTGCGAAACAACCGAGCAGCTATTGATAATTGGCAAGCGACGGGGGTGGTTTTATCTGACTACGCAAATGATAATTTGACGGCATCCTTTATTCCTGAAAAGGACTACAAGGAAAAGAGTTCTGAAGAGGCTGCTCCATTGGGCTATATGTTCGCTGTGACCAATCTAGTCGATGGTAGTGAAAAGATCAACGTTTCCATCTTTGCTCAAAACTGGGACTCTTTTATCTCTCCTAGTTTGACGGAGGGTCGTTATCCTGAAGGAGATTATGAGGTTGTCGTGGATCAGTCTTTTGAGAACTATGGGATGAAGCTAGGTGATGCCATTCAGCTCAATGGAAGCGAGGCAAGCTACAAGATTGTAGGCCTGACTCAAGGAAATAAGTTTTTCACCGAGCCTGTTGTCTTTACGAGTCTGACAACTTATTGGACCTTACAAGGAACCTTGAAGGCCAATCGTTCCGTCTCTGCCTTGGTATTGAAAAATGATATAGAAGTGGTCGGGGATGGTCTGAAACAGATTTCCATTCCAAAAATGATATCGAAAATTCCTGGTTACACGCCTCAGGTGAATGTATTTTCGGGAATGATTCTCGCTATGATTGTTATCACAGGCTTGATTGTGGGGATTTTTGTTTATATCATTACCATCCAAAAACTAGGACTATATGGAATAATGCGGGCTCAGGGTATACAGATCAAAACCATTGTATGGTCCCTTTTCTGTCAAATCTTCCTCCTAGCCGGTATGGGAATTGCTTTAGCCTTGCTCGCTATTGGTGGGGTGATTTTAGTCTTACCAGCTACCTTCTTTTTCTACCCAAGTTGGATAGCCTACTCTGTCCTAAGCTTGGTAATTTGCTTGATGGCCCTTCTAGGTGGTGTCATTTCACTTCCACGCTTGTTAAAGGTGGACCCGATTACTGCGATTGCAGAGTGATAAGGAGAATAGTATGACAACATTGATAGAAATGAATCAAGTGACAAAAACTTACGGGGAAGGAAAGATGAAAGTCGTAGCCCTGCATGAGACGAATTTTCAGCTAAATGCGGGAGAGTTCGTAGCTATCGTTGGACCTTCAGGTTCCGGAAAGACGACCTTTCTAACAACTCTAGGACAACTTCAGGAAGCATCGAGTGGAAAGATTCTAGTCAAAGGGAAGGAAACAGGCAGTTTGACGGAGAAGGAAAAAACAGATCTCCGTTTTAGAGAGTTTGGTTTCATTCTCCAGGCTTCAAACTTAATTCCTTTTCTAACGGTCAAGGAACAGCTGGATTTGATAGACAGACTAGATAAGGGAAAAAATAGTAAAAGTGACCGAAAAGAGCTCTTTGACCTGTTGGATTTGGAAAAAGTACAAGATCAGTATTCCAAGGCTTTATCTGGTGGTGAACGTCAGCGTGCCGCGATTGCTAGAGCGCTCTATAACAATCCAAGCATTGTGCTTGCAGATGAGCCGACAGCTAGTCTAGACACTGAGCGTGCTTACCAAGTAACGGAGATGCTGGCTGCCATTGCCCATGAACAAGGTAGAGGAGTTGTTATGATTACGCATGATACTCGCCTTCTTGATAAGGTTGATCGTATTTATGTCATGAACGATGGCCACCTAGTTGAAGAAACACATGCATAAAATAGAGTGAACGGTACAAGTTACTGTTCACTTTTTTGATTGGGAAAGATAGAAACAAGTTTAACTTTTTGTGAAATTCCCAGTACCCATAGCTGATTTTTGAGAAATGTGGTATAATTTCTCTTATGGAAAAGATTATCATTACAGCAACTGCTGAAAGTATTGAACAAGTTGAACAGTTACTCGAAGCTGGCGTAGACCGTATCTATGTCGGTGAGAAAGATTTTGGCCTTCGTCTGCCAATGACTTTTAGTCATGACCAATTGCGTGAGATTGCTAAGTTGGTTCATGAAGCAGGCAAAGAATTGATCGTCGCGGTTAATGCCCTCATGCACCAAGATATGATGGACCGAATCAAGCCTTTTCTTGACTTCTTGGAAGAAATCAAGACAGACTATATTACTGTTGGGGATGCAGGTGTCTTTTATGTAGTCAATCGCGATGGTTATTCCTTCAAGACCATCTACGATGCTTCAACCATGGTAACAAGTAGTCGTCAAATTAACTTCTGGGGACAAAAGGCTGGCGCATCTGAGGCGGTTTTGGCGCGTGAAATTCCATCTGCTGAACTCTTCAAGATGCCCGAGATTTTGGAAATTCCTGCTGAAGTGTTGGTTTACGGAGCTAGTGTCATCCACCATTCTAAGCGTCCGCTCTTACAAAACTACTATAATTTTACGCATATCGATGATGAAAAAACGCGTAAACGTGACCTCTTCTTGGCTGAACCAAGTGATCCAGAGAGCCATTATTCCATCTTTGAAGATAATCATGGTACCCACATCTTTGCAAATAATGACCTTGATTTGATGACCAAATTAACAGAATTGGTGGAGCATGGTTTTACTCACTGGAAGCTAGAAGGTCTCTACACCCCTGGTCAGAATTTTGTAGAAATTGCTAAACTTTTTATTCAAGCGCGTGGCTTGATTCAAGAGGGGAATTTCAGCCATGACCAAGCTTTCTTGTTAGATGAGGAAGTGCGCAAGTTACACCCTAAAAACCGTTTCCTCGACACAGGATTCTATGATTACGATCCAGATATGGTTAAATAGGACACCAAAACCCGAAATAAAAATGTTCGGGTTTTTCCAGTGTATCCATGAAATAAAAACGGATACATGTTATAATAAAAATAGCTCTTTAATGGAGGTGTTTGAGTGGAAAATCTGAAGAAAATGGCAGGTATCAAGGCTGCTGAGTTTGTCAAGGATGGCATGGTAGTCGGACTTGGAACGGGCTCTACTGCCTACTATTTCGTAGAAGAAATCGGTCGTCGGATTAAGGAAGAAGGTTTGCAGATTACTGCTGTAACGACTTCCAGTGTGACTAGTAAACAGGCTGAAGGACTAAACATCCCACTCAAGTCGATTGATCAAGTGGATTTTGTTGATGTGACGGTTGACGGGGCGGATGAAGTAGATAGCCAGTTTAACGGAATCAAAGGCGGAGGTGGTGCCCTTCTCATGGAGAAGGTTGTGGCAACGCCCTCAAAAGAATACATTTGGGTGGTAGATGAAAGCAAACTGGTAGAGAAACTAGGTGCTTTTAAATTGCCAGTAGAAGTGGTTCAGTATGGTGCAGAACAGGTCTTTCGTCGGTTTAAGCGAGCTGGCTACAAACCAAGTTTCCGTGAAAAAGACGGCCAACGTTTTGTGACCGATATGCAGAACTTTATCATTGACCTAGCCTTGGATGTCATTGAAGATCCAATTGCTTTCGGGCAAGAATTGGACCATGTCGTTGGTGTCGTAGAGCATGGCTTGTTCAACCAAATGGTGGATAAGGTCATCGTTGCGGGACGAGATGGGGTTCAGATTTTAACTTCAACAAAAGCAAACTAATCAACATAATAAGGAGATACACTATGTCAAAATTTAATCGTATTCACTTGGTGGTACTGGATTCTGTGGGAATCGGTGCTGCGCCGGATGCCAATAACTTTGTCAATGCAGGAGTTCCAGATGGAGCTTCTGACACACTGGGACACATTTCAAAAACAGTTGGTTTGAATGTGCCAAACATGGCTAAAATTGGTCTAGGAAATATTCCACGTGAAACTCCTCTTAAGACTGTACCAGCTGAAAGCAATCCAACAGGGTATGCAACAAAATTGGAAGAAGTATCACTTGGTAAGGATACCATGACTGGACACTGGGAAATCATGGGACTCAACATTACTGAGCCCTTCGATACTTTCTGGAACGGATTCCCAGAAGAAATCTTGACAAAAATCGAAGAATTTTCAGGACGTAAGGTCATTCGTGAAGCCAACAAACCTTACTCAGGTACAGCTGTTATCGATGATTTCGGACCTCGTCAGATGGAAACTGGAGAGTTGATTATCTATACTTCAGCTGACCCTGTTTTGCAAATTGCTGCCCATGAAGACATTATTCCTTTGGATGAATTGTACCGTATCTGTGAATACGCTCGTTCAATTACCCTTGATCGCCCAGCCCTTCTAGGTCGTATCATTGCCCGTCCGTATGTTGGTGAACCAGGTAACTTCACTCGTACAGCAAATCGTCGTGACTTAGCCGTTTCTCCATTTGCTCCAACTGTTTTGGATAAATTGAACGAAGCTGGCATCGATACTTACGCTGTTGGTAAGATCAACGATATCTTTAACGGCGCTGGTATCAATCATGACATGGGCCACAACAAGTCAAACAGCCACGGAATTGATACACTATTGAAGACTATGGGACTTGCTGAGTTTGAAAAAGGATTCTCTTTCACAAACCTAGTTGACTTTGATGCCCTTTATGGACACCGCCGCAATGCTCATGGTTACCGTGATTGCTTGCATGAGTTTGATGAACGCTTGCCTGAAATTATCGCAGCTATGAGAGAGGATGACCTTCTTTTGATTACTGCTGACCATGGAAATGACCCAACCTATGCAGGAACAGACCACACTCGTGAATATATTCCACTTTTAGCTTACAGCCCTGCCTTTAAGGGAAATGGTGTCATTCCAGTCGGACATTTTGCAGATATCTCAGCGACAGTTGCGGATAACTTTGGTGTGGAAACTGCCATGATTGGGGAGAGTTTCTTAGATAAATTGGTATAAGATGACGCGCTATGCTTTACTGGTAAGGGGCATTAATGTCGGTGGGAAAAATAAGGTTGTTATGGCGCAACTTCGTCAAGAATTGACAGAGTTGGGACTGGAAAAAGTTGATACCTACATCAACAGTGGCAATATTTTCTTTACTTCGACAGATCCCAAAGCCCAATTGGTTGAAAAGTTAGAGGATTTCTTTGCAGTCCATTATCCATTTATTCAGAGCTTTTCCTTGCTGAGTCAGGAAGATTATGAAGCAGAGCTGAAGAATCTGCCAAATTGGTGGACCAAAGACCTAGCTCGAAAAGATGTCCTCTTTTACACGGAGGGCTTGGATGTGGCTCAAGTCATTGAGAAAGTTGAAAGTTTGGAACTGAAAGATGAAGTGGTTCATTTTGGAAGACTTGGGATTTTCTGGGGGAAAATCTCAGAGGAATCCTACTATGCAACTGCCTATCACAAGTACTTGCTCAAGATGCCTTTTTATCGCAATATCACCATTCGCAACGTAAAAACCTTTGACAAAATCGGTCAAATGCTAAAAAATAATAAAGGAGACACATAATGACATTTTTAGATAAGATCCAAGAAACAGCTGCTTTTCTGAAAGATAAAGGAATCCAAGAGCCTGAGTTCGGTCTAATCCTTGGATCAGGACTTGGAGAATTGGCAGAAGAAATCGAAAATCCAGTTGTAGTAGACTATGCAGACATTCCAAACTGGGGCCGTTCGACAGTAGTCGGTCACGCTGGTAAATTGGTATATGGAGAACTTGCAGGTCGAAAAGTCTTGGCTCTTCAAGGTCGCTTCCATTTCTACGAAGGAAATCCTCTTGAAGTCGTGACTTTCCCAGTACGTGTGATGAAAGTTCTCGGATGTGAAGGTGTCATTGTAACCAATGCAGCTGGAGGTATTGGATTTGGTCCTGGTACCTTGATGGCTATCTCAGACCATATCAATATGACGGGGCAAAACCCATTGATGGGTGAAAACTTGGATGATTTTGGTCCACGTTTCCCAGATATGTCTAAAGCCTACACACCAGAATATCGTTCTACTGCCCATGAAGTGGCTAAGAAACTTGGTATCAAGCTTGATGAAGGTGTCTATATCGGTGTAACCGGTCCGACTTATGAAACTCCAGCAGAAATCCGCGCCTATAAGACACTGGGAGCAGATGCAGTTGGTATGTCCACTGTTCCTGAAGTTATTGTGGCAGCCCACTCAGGCTTGAAAGTTCTCGGTATTTCATGTATTACGAACCATGCTGCAGGATTCCAAGAAGAACTCAACCACGAAGAAGTTGTGGAAGTGACTGAACGTGTTAAAGGCGACTTCAAAGGCTTGCTTAAAGCGATTCTTGCTGAATTGTAATGTCATGAGAGTTCACTTTATTTTACATGAGACATTTGAGGTTCCAGGCGCATATCTAAAATGGGCTATAGAACGAGGTCATCAAATTACATCAACAAAGGTTTATGAAAAAGAACCTCTTCCTGAAACAATTGACGGGATTGATTTTCTGATTGTCATGGGTGGTCCTCAATCACCTGATGAGGATAGAGAAAACTTCCCATACTATGATCCAAAGGCTGAGCTTGCTTTTATGAAAGAAGCGATTGCTGCAGATATCTATATTGTTGGTGTCTGTCTTGGTGCGCAACTCCTATCTGTTGCCTATGGTGCGAAGTATGAACATAGTCCAGAGCGCGAGATCGGCGTTTATCCTGTGACATTGACGATGCAAGGTCTAACAGATCCTCATTTCAGCTTGTTCGGAGAAACCATAGAAACCGGCCACTGGCACGGTGATATGCCAGGGCTGACAGATGAAGCTGTCGTCTTGGCGACCAGTCAAGGTTGTCCACGCCAAATTATTCGCTTCAGTCCAAAACATTATGCCTTTCAGGCTCATTTGGAATTTGATCCAGACGCAGTAGAATTATTGATTGCTGCGGATGGTGAGGAGAAATTAAGAGAGCAAAGTGAAAAGTTGCCTTTTGTTCAAACACCAGAAGAATTACGTGGAAACGATTATTCTGAAATGAATGCAAAACTGTATGCATTTTTAGATTCATTGGTAAACTAGGAACTACAGAAAGGCAGAGTATCTGAGTTATAGTCAAACTCGGGCTAATTGTTCTGTGAAATATTTAAATTTAAAATCAAGAAAGAAAGGAATTGAACCCACCCTAAAAGCGGTGGGAAAAAGATAGTTGGTCTAGCGAGCATCGCTCACTGCACCCAACTCCTATTTTCCCTTCGCTTTTTGACGGGTTTGGTATCTTATATTATGTCTATCCATATTGCTGCTAAGCAGGGTGAAATTGCTGATAAAATTCTTCTTCCGGGGGATCCTCTTCGTGCGAAATTTATCGCTGAGAATTTCCTTGAAGATGCTGTTTGTTTTAACGAAGTGCGTAACATGTTTGGCTACACTGGTACGTACAAGGGTCACCGTGTATCGGTCATGGGAACTGGGATGGGAATGCCATCCATTTCGATTTATGCGCGTGAGTTGATTGTAGACTACGGTGTGAAAAAATTAATCCGTGTGGGAACTGCTGGTTCTTTGAATGAAGATGTCCACGTCCGTGAATTGGTTTTGGCGCAAGCAGCTGCAACCAACTCAAACATCATCCGTAACGACTGGCCACAGTATGATTTCCCACAAATCGCTAGCTTTGATTTGCTTGACAAGGCCTACCATATCGCTAAAGAACTTGGTATGACCACCCACGTTGGAAACGTTTTGTCATCAGATGTCTTTTATTCAAACTACTTTGAAAAGAACATCGAACTTGGTAAATGGGGAGTCAAGGCTGTGGAAATGGAAGCAGCAGCTCTTTACTACTTAGCAGCCCAACATCACGTTGATGCACTTGCTATCATGACCATTTCTGATAGTTTGGTCAATCCAGATGAAGACACCACTGCAGAAGAACGCCAAAATACCTTCACCGATATGATGAAGGTTGGTTTGGAAACCTTGATTGCAGAGTAAAATGTAAAAGAAAATCCTGATTTCAAGTGAGATCAGGATTTTTTCATAGATGCGATTTTTTCTGGGTCTGGTGTGACACGGAGGGTCTTTTGCCCTGTGTAGGTTACAAAACCAGGTTTTCCACCAGTTGGTTTGTTGAGTTTTTTAACTTCAATCATATCCACCTGAACTAGATTTGACAAGCGCCCTTTGGAGAAGTAGGCAGCTAGTTCGGCCGCGTCTGTCTTGACTTCGTCAGAAGGATTGAGATTGCCTGAGATGACGACATGGCTTCCAGGGATGTCCTTGGCATGGAACCAAAGTTCCTCCTTGCGGGCCATTTTAAAGGTCAACTCTTCATTTTGAAGATTGTTTCGACCGACATAGATGATGGTCTTGCCATCGCTCGCCAGATACTGTTCTGGTTTTTTGCGTTTCTGAATTTTCTCGCGTTGGCGTCTTCTAATAAAGCCTGTTTGGATCAATTCTTCACGGATTTCAGCGATTTCTTCCAGTCCAGCTTGGTTGAGTACGGTTTCGACACTTTCTAGATAAAGAATGGTGGCCTTGGTTTCTTCGATCAACTCAGTCAGGTATTTGACAGCTTCTTTGAGTTTCTGGTAACGTTTAAAATAGCGTTGGGCATTCTGACTGGGTGTTAGAGCCTTATCAAGCGCAATGGTGATAGGTTGATTGGTGTAGTAGTTGTCCAAGGTAACCTGATCTTGGTCATTAGGCACTTGATGGAGGAAAGTTGTCAGCAACTCTCCTTTTTGGCGAAACTCTTCAGCATTGTCTGTCGCTAGTAACTCTTTTTCTTGTTTTTTGAGTTTGTGGCGATTTTTTTGAAGTTCATTTTCAACACGGCGAATGAGCTCACTGGCTTGCTGTTTGACGCGATCGCGCTCTGCCTTATCTTTGTAATAGGTATCCAGAAGATCAGAGAGACTGGCAAAAGGCTCTCCTACACTGTTCGTAAAAGGAACTGGGCTGAAGGAAGTCTCTGTTAAGCACGGTTTGGTTTCTTGCCCGAAGAAGTTACGGAAAGTAGACAGTTTATCACTGACCAAGAGCCTTTCCAATTCAGTTGCCGTATCACGACCTAAACCTTGAAAGAGACTTTGAAGATTTTTTGCTGTTAGCTCCTGGGTTTGCAGAATTTCAAAGAGTTTCTCGTCCTTGATTATGAAAGGATTGAGAGCATCCGTACTAGGTGGAGCGATATAGGTCGATCCTGGAAGCAAGGTGCGGTAGCTATTTTGCGAAAAGCCGACGTGTTTGATGACTTCGAGGATTTTATGGCTACTTTTATCCACGAGGAGAATATTGCTGTGTTTGCCCATGATCTCGATAATCAAGGTAGCCTGGATATGGTCTCCAATCTCGTTTTTATTGGAAACCGTGATTTCCACAATACGGTCATTTTCCACTTGCTCAATCGATTCAATCAGGGCACCCTGCAAATACTTTCTCAAAACCATGATAAAGGTAGAGGGTTGGGCTGGGTTTTCAAAAGTTGTTTGGGTCAGCTGAATGCGTCCAAAAACGGGATGGGCAGAAAGGAGCAGGCGATGACTTTGGCGATTGCTGCGGATTTGCAAGACCAACTCTTGTTCAAAAGGCTGATTGATTTTCTGGATGCGACCATTGACTAACTCGCTTCGCAATTCCTCAACCATGTGGTGTAAAAAAAATCCGTCAAATGACATCGTTCTCTCCTTGTGATTGTATTCCATAGTATTATATCAAAAAGGTAGAATAAAATCATGGAAATGTGGTATAATAAAGCCAAGTAAAGAGAATCGAGAAGTACATGTATATTGAAATGGTAGATGAAACTGGTCAAGTTTCACAAGAAATCTTGCAACAAACCCAAGAAATTTTGGAATTTGCAGCCCAAAAAATAGGAAAAGAAGACAAGGAGATGGCAGTCACTTTTGTGACCAACGAGCGTAGCCACGAACTCAATCTGGAGTACCGTGATACAGATCGTCCGACAGATGTCATCAGCCTTGAGTATAAACCAGAGTTGGACATTGCCTTTGATGAAGAAGATTTGCTTGAAAATCCTGAATTGGCAGAGATGATGTCTGAGTTTGATGCTTATATTGGGGAACTGTTCATCTCTATCGATAAAGCGCATGAGCAGGCTGAGGAATACGGTCACAGCTTTGAGCGTGAGATGGGCTTCTTGGCAGTACACGGCTTTTTACACATTAACGGCTATGATCACTACACTCCGGAAGAAGAAGCGGAGATGTTCGGTTTACAAGAAGAAATTTTGACAGCCTATGGACTCACAAGACAATAAACGAAAATGGAAAAATCGTGACCTGGTATCCAGTTTAGAATTTTCTCTTACAGGAATTCTGACTGCTTTCAAGGAAGAACGCAATATGCGAAAACATGCAGTGACGGCTCTAGTAGTCATCCTTGCAGGTTTTGTTTTTCAGGTGTCACGCATTGAATGGCTCTTTCTCCTAATGAGCATTTTCTTGGTAGTAGCCTTTGAAATTATTAACTCTGCTATTGAAAATGTGGTGGATCTAGCCAGTCACTATCACTTTTCTATGTTGGCAAAGAAAGCCAAGGACATGGCAGCAGGTGCCGTACTTGTGGTTTCCCTTCTTGCTGCAGTGATTGGTGCACTTATCTTTCTCCCACGCATTTGGGATTTATTATTTTAAACAATAAGAGGAAATTATGACATTTAAATCAGGCTTTGTAGCTATTTTGGGACGTCCCAATGTTGGGAAGTCAACCTTTTTGAATCACGTCATGGGGCAAAAGATTGCCATTATGAGTGACAAAGCGCAAACAACGCGCAATAAAATCATGGGGATTTACACAACGGATAAGGAGCAAATCGTCTTTATTGACACACCAGGAATTCACAAGCCTAAGACGGCTCTTGGAGATTTCATGGTGGAATCTGCATATAGTACTCTGCGTGAAGTGGATACGGTTCTATTCATGGTGCCAGCTGATGAGCCACGTGGTAAGGGCGACGACATGATTATCGAGCGTCTGAAAGCTGCCAAGGTTCCTGTGATTCTGGTGGTGAATAAGATTGACAAGGTTCATCCAGACCAGCTTTTGTCTCAGATTGATGACTTCCGTAACCAGATGGACTTCAAGGAAATCGTTCCTATCTCAGCTCTTCAGGGAAATAACGTTTCTCGTCTAATCGATATTTTGAGTGAAAATCTAGAGGAAGGGTTCCAGTATTTCCCAGCTGATCAAATCACAGATCATCCTGAGCGTTTCTTGGTTTCAGAAATGATTCGTGAGAAGGTTCTTCATTTGACACGTGAAGAGATTCCACACTCAGTTGCCGTAGTGGTTGACTCTATGAAACGGGATGAAGAGACAGACAAGGTTCACATTCGTGCAACTATCATGGTCGAGCGTGATAGCCAAAAAGGAATTATCATCGGAAAAGGTGGCGCTATGCTCAAGAAAATAGGGACCATGGCCCGTCGTGATATCGAACTCATGCTAGGGGACAAGGTTTTCCTAGAAACTTGGGTCAAGGTCAAGAAAAACTGGCGTGATAAAAAGCTAGATTTGGCTGACTTTGGCTATAATGAAAAAGAATACTAAGTAGAGGTGGGCTCATGCCTGCTTCTTGTTTTTACAGAAGGAGGATTTATGCCTGAATTACCTGAGGTTGAAACGGTTCGTCGTGGCTTAGAAAAATTGATCTTGGGAAAGAAGATTTCTAATATAGAGATTACTTATCCCAAGATGATCAAGACGGATTTGAAAGAGTTTCAAAAGGAAGTGCCTGGTCAAGTAATTGAGTCCATGGGGCGTCGTGGAAAATATTTGCTTTTCTACTTGACAGACAAGGTCTTGATTTCCCATCTGCGGATGGAGGGAAAGTATTTTTACTATCCGGACCAAGTTCCAGAACGTAAACACGCCCATGTTTTCTTCCATTTTGAGGATGGCGGCACTCTTGTATATGAGGACGTACGCAAGTTTGGTACTATGGAACTGCTGGCACCCGACCTTTTGGATGCCTACTTTGTATCTAAAAAACTAGGGCCTGAGCCAAGAGAGCAGGACTTTGATTTGCAGGTCTTTCAAGCTGCTCTATCCAAGTCTAAAAAGCCTATCAAATCCCATCTCCTAGACCAGACCTTGGTAGCTGGCCTTGGCAATATCTATGTGGATGAGGTTCTCTGGCGAGCTCAGGTTCATCCAGCAAGACCTTCCCAGACTTTGACAGCAGAAGAAGCGACAGCTATTCATGACCAGACCATTGCTGTTTTGGGGCAGGCTGTTGAAAAAGGCGGCTCCACCATTCGTACCTATACCAATGCCTTTGGGGAAGACGGAACCATGCAGGACTTCCATCAGGTCTATGATAAGACTGGACAAGCGTGTTCCCGCTGTGGGGCAGTGATTGAGAAATTCCAGCTCGGTGGACGAGGAACTCATTTTTGTCCTCAGTGTCAAAGGAGGGACTGATGGGAAAAATCATTGGAATCACAGGAGGAATTGCCTCTGGTAAGTCAACTGTAACAAATTTCCTAAGAGAGAAAGGTTTTCAAGTGGTGGATGCTGACGCAGTCGTCCACCAGCTACAAAAACCTGGTGGTCGTCTTTATCAGCTCTTAGTTCAGCACTTTGGACAAAAAATAATCCTTGAAAATGGAGAACTCAATCGCCCTCTCCTGGCTAGTCTCATCTTTTCAAATCCTGAGGAGCAGGAATGGTCTAAACAAACCCAAGGAGAGATTATTCGTGAGGAATTGGCTGCACTGAGAGACCAGTTAGCCCAGACAGAAGCGATTTTTTTCATGGATATTCCCCTGCTTTTTGAACAGGACTACAGTGCCTGGTTTGATGAAACATGGCTGGTCTATGTGAACCGTGAAGTTCAGGTGGAACGTTTCATGAAACGGAATCATCTTTCTAAGGAAGTAGCAGAGTCCCGTTTGGCCGCCCAGTGGTCTTTAGAAGAGAAGAAAAAATTGGCGAGCCATATATTAGACAATAATGGTAGTCGTGATCAGCTTGTGACTCAAGTAGTGAAGTTACTTGAAGGAGGCGATAGCTGTGCAAGAGATTAGTTGGAAAGAGAATCTTCGTGTCGCCTGGTTCGGTAGCTTTTTAACGGGAGCTAGTATTTCCTTGGTCGTTCCTTTCATGCCTATCTTTGTAGAGCAGTTGGGAATTGAAGGAGACCAAGTTGCTTTCTATGCTGGATTAGCCATCTCAGTTTCGGCTGTTTCAGCAGCTCTAGTTTCTCCTATCTGGGGTATTCTTGCTGACAAGTACGGTCGAAAGCTCATGATGATTCGAGCTGGGCTTGCCATGACTATCACTATGGGAGGTTTGGCCTTCGTACCCAATATCTATTGGCTACTCTTTCTGCGCTTGCTCAATGGTGTATTTACTGGTTTTGTCCCCAATGCAACGGCCTTGATTGCTAGTCAGGTACCCAAAGATAAGTCTGGAGCGGCTCTGGGGACTCTATCTACAGGTGTTGTTGCTGGAACATTGACGGGTCCCTTTGTTGGGGGCTTTATTGCTGAAATTTTTGGCATTCGTAATGTCTTTTTATTGGTAGGTGCTTTCTTATTTTTAGCTGCAATCCTGACTATTTTCTTTATCAAGGAAGATTTTCAGCCAGTGGCTAAGGAGAAGGCTATCCCAACGAAAGAAGTATTTTCTTCTTTCAAGTATCCTAGGCTCTTAGTAAACCTATTTTTGACAAGCTTCGTCATTCAATTTTCAGCTCAATCAATTGGTCCCATTCTGGCTCTCTATGTGCGGGACTTAGGGCAGACTGAGAATCTCCTCTTTGTATCAGGATTAATCGTATCCAGCATGGGATTTTCTAGCATGATGAGTGCTGGAATTCTAGGAAAACTTGGCGATAAGGTAGGGAATCATAGATTGTTGGTCGCGGCGCAGATTTATTCCGTCATCATTTACCTACTTTGTGCCCATGCAACCAGCCCCCTTCAACTTGGCTTGTATCGTTTTCTCTTTGGTTTGGGAACAGGTGCTCTCATACCAGGAGTCAATGCCCTTCTCAGCAAAATGACTCCAAAATCAGGTATTTCAAGGATTTTCGCCTTCAACCAAGTCTTTTTTTACCTTGGTGGAGTGATCGGACCTATGGCGGGATCCGCAGTTGCAGGATATTTGGGCTACCATGCTGTCTTTTATGCGACAGCAGCCTGTGTAGCTTTCAGTTGTTTATGTAACTTAGTGCAATTTAGATCATTATTAAAAGTAAAGGAAATCTAGTGCGAGTAAAAATCAATCTCAAGTGCTCCTCTTGTGGCAGCATGAATTATCTAACCAGTAAGAACTCCAAAACCCATCCAGACAAGATTGAGGTGTTAAAATATTGTCCAAAGGAAAGAAAAGTAACTTTACATCTTGAATCTAAGTAGAATTTATGGTAAAATAATAGGGATTTTAAGGAGTTTGATATGTATAACCTATTATTAACCATTTTATTAGTATTATCTGTTGTGATTGTGATTGCGATTTTCATGCAACCAACTAAGAACCAATCCAGCAATGTATTTGATGCCAGCTCAGGTGATTTGTTTGAACGTAGTAAAGCGCGTGGTTTTGAAGCTGTGATGCAACGTTTGACAGGTATTTTAGTCTTTTTCTGGCTAGCCATTGCCTTAGCATTGACGGTATTATCAAGTAGATAAGAAATGGGCAGGACTAGGTCTTTGCCTATTTTTATTTTTATACTCTTCAAAAATCAAATTCAAACCACGTCAGCGTCGGCTTATCGTACTCCAGTACTGCCTGCGCCTAGCTTTCTAGTTTGCTCTTTGATTTTTATTGAGTATTAAATGATGTTTGAGAAGGTCTTACAGTAAAAGAAAATTAAAAAATCTAGAAAGAAAACATGAAAGATAAAATTAAAGAATATTTGCAAGAGAAGGGGCGAGTGACGGTAAATGACCTGGCTCAGTCTCTCGGAAAGGATGGGTCCAAGGATTTCCGTGAGTTGATTAAAACCCTGTCTCTGATGGAAAGAAAGCACCAGATCCGTTTTGAAGATGATGGTAGTTTATGTCTGGACCAAAAGAAGAAACATGAAATTACCCTCAAAGGGATTTTTCATGCCCATAAGAATGGCTTTGGCTTTGTCAGTCTAGAAGGCGAAGAGGACGACCTTTTTGTAGGAAAAAACGATGTCAACTATGCCATTGATGGTGATACCGTAGAGGTGGTCATCAAGAAAGTCGCTGACCGTAACAAGGGAACTGCTGCAGAAGCCAAAATTATCGATATCCTAGAGCATAGCCTGACGACAGTTGTCGGACAAATTGTTCTGGATCAGGAAAAGCCCAAGTATGCGGGCTACATTCGTTCAAAGAATCAGAAAATCAGCCAACCGATTTATGTGAAGAAACCAGCTATCAAGTTGGAAGGGACAGAGGTTCTTAAGGTCTTCATAGACAAATACCCAAGTAAGAAACATGATTTCTTTGTCGCTAGTGTGCTCGACGTGGTGGGGCACTCGACTGATGCTGGGATTGACGTTCTTGAAGTCTTGGAATCCATGGATATTGTTTCAGAATTTCCAGAAGCTGTTCTCAAGGAAGCAGAAAGTGTACCAGAAGCTCCGTCTCAAAAGGATATGGAAGGGCGTCTTGATTTAAGAGATGAGCTTACCTTTACCATTGACGGTGCGGATGCCAAGGACTTGGACGACGCAGTACACATCAAGCCTTTGAAAAATGGCAATCTAGAACTCGGAGTTCACATCGCGGATGTTTCCTACTATGTGACAGAGGGTTCTGCACTTGACAAGGAAGCCCTTAACCGTGCGACTTCTGTTTATGTGACAGACCGTGTAGTTCCAATGCTCCCAGAACGACTGTCAAATGGTATCTGCTCTCTCAATCCTCAAGTAGATCGCTTGACCCAGTCTGCCATTATGGAAATTGATAAACACGGTCGTGTGGTTCATTACACCATTACCCAAACAGTCATCAAGACTAGTTTTCGTATGACCTATAGCGCTGTTAATGATATCCTAGCAGGTGACGAGGAAAAAAGACAAGAGTTTAAGAAAATTGTTCCTAGTATCGAGCTCATGGCCAAGCTTCATGAAAGGCTAGAAAGTATGCGTGAGAAGCGTGGCGCCCTTAACTTTGATACCAGCGAAGCAAAGATTCTAGTGGATAAAAAAGGTAAGCCTGTGGATATCGTTCTTCGCCAACGTGGTATTGCTGAGCGGATGATTGAGTCCTTCATGTTAATTGCTAATGAAACGGTTGCCGAGCACTTTAGCAAGTTGGATCTACCTTTCATCTATCGAATTCACGAGGAGCCCAAAGCTGAAAAAGTTCAGAAGTTTATTGACTATGCTTCAAGCTTTGGTTTGCGGATTTATGGGACTGCCAGTGAGATTAGCCAGGAGGCGCTTCAAGACATCATGCGTGCTGTTGAGGGAGAACCCTATGCGGATGTATTGTCCATGATGCTTCTCCGATCCATGCAACAAGCTCGCTATTCAGAGCACAATCACGGTCACTATGGTCTTGCTGCCGACTATTACACTCACTTTACCAGTCCTATTCGCCGTTATCCAGATCTCCTTGTCCACCGTATGATTCGGGATTACGGCCGTTCTAAGGAAATAGCAGAGCATTTTGAGCAAGTGATTCCAGAGATTGCAACCCAGTCTTCCAACCGTGAACGTCGTGCCATCGAGGCGGAGCGTGAAGTCGAAGCCATGAAAAAGGCTGAGTACATGGAAGAATACGTGGGAGAAGAGTACGATGCAGTTGTATCCAGCATTGTCAAGTTCGGTCTCTTTGTCGAATTGCCAAATACAGTTGAAGGCTTGATTCACATTACCAATCTACCTGAATTTTATCATTTCAACGAACGGGATTTGACTCTCCGTGGGGAGAAATCGGGCATAACTTTCCGTGTAGGTCAGCAGATTCGCATTCGAGTTGAAAGAGCCGATAAGATGACAGGTGAAATTGACTTCTCTTATATCCCAAGTGAGTTTGATGTCATCGAAAAAGGTTTGAAACAAGCTGGGCGCAAAGATAGAGGTCGTGGCTCAAGTCGTCGTTCAGATAAGAAGGAAGACAAGAGAAAATCAGGACGCTCAAATGATAAGCGCAAGCATTCACAAAAAGACAAGAAGAAAAAAGGTAAGAAACCTTTTTACAAGGAAGTAGCTAAGAAAGGAGCCAAGCATGGCAAAGGGCGAGGGAAAGGTCGTCGCACAAAATAAAAAGGCGCACCACGACTATACAATCGTAGATACGCTAGAGGCAGGGATAGTCCTGACTGGAACTGAAATCAAGAGCGTTCGAGCCGCTCGAATCAATCTCAAGGACGGCTTTGCTCAAGTAAAAAATGGGGAAGTCTGGCTGAGCAATGTTCATATCGCCCCTTACGAAGAGGGTAATATCTGGAACCAGGAACCTGAACGCCGTCGTAAACTCCTGCTCCATAAGAAGCAAATTCAAAAATTGGAACAAGAGACCAAAGGGACAGGAATGACCCTTGTTCCCCTTAAAGTCTATATCAAAGATGGCTACGCCAAACTCCTTTTAGGACTTGCCAAAGGGAAACATGACTATGACAAACGGGAGTCAATCAAGCGTCGTGAACAAAACCGCGACATCGCGCGTGTGATGAAAGCTGTCAACCAGCGTTAAGAAGAGGAAGTAAAATGGAAAAATTAATTGCCTATAAACGAACGCCCTTGTGGAATAAACAGACCATGCCTGAAGCAGTTCAGCAAAAGCACAATACTAAAGTCGGTACCTGGGGAAAAATTACTGTCTTGAAGGGGGCACTCAAGTTTATTGAGTTAACAGAAGATGGTGAGGTTCTAGCTGAGCACCTCTTTGAGGCAGGAGCTGACAATCCTATGGCACAACCGCAAGCCTGGCACCGAGTAGAGGCTGCCACTGACGATGTAGAGTGGTACTTGGAATTTTATTGTAAACCTGAGGATTATTTCCCTAAGAAATACCAGACCAATCCAGTCCATTCAGAGGTCCTAGAGGCTGTGCAAACGGTGAAACCAGGAAGAGCCTTGGATTTGGGTTGTGGTCAGGGGCGTAACTCTCTCTTTCTCGCACAGAATGGTTTTGATGTGACAGCTGTGGATCAAAATGAATTGTCCCTTGAAATCTTGCAAAGCATCGTAGAGCAAGAGGATCTAGACATGCCTGTAGGACTATACGATATCAATTCAGCCAGCATTAGCCAAGACTATGATTTCATCGTATCGACAGTTGTTCTAATGTTCTTACAAGCGGACCGCATTCCAGCTATTATCCAAAATATGCAGGAGCACACTACGGTCGGTGGCTATAACCTTATCGTCTGTGCCATGGATACGGAGGATTATCCTTGCTCAGTCAACTTCCCATTCACCTTTAAAGAAGGAGAGTTGGCAGACTATTACAAGGATTGGGAATTGATTAAGTACAATGAAAATCCAGGACACTTGCACCGTCGTGATGAAAATGGCAATCGTATTCAACTACGCTTTGCGACTATGTTAGCCAAAAAAGTCAAGTAAATCAAACCTATACTAGCGAATAGAAATCACTTTGCAAGGTTTCTATTCGTTTTTGTTTGCGTTGGTTGATTGGGGCGAGCAGGATTTTATGCTATACTAGAAGTAGGAAATCTGAGCAGTAGGGCTGTATTGCTGATACTCTCAGCGCAAGAAAGTCTTTATGATGGAGGTGGTCGAATGACGAGTCTTTTGGTGGAATTGTATGATCGGCATGTATTGGAAAAGAATGTCTACCAAGCCTTTATCAGTGATTGTGACGAGATTCTTTTTCTATCTTTGACGAAAATAAGCAATGAAGAGAAGCTCTCTCTCCGTCAGTTTATCATGGAAGAGGTACCTCATATTCAACGAGTGACCTTTCGTCAGTTATCCTTAGAACAACTAGCAGACCAGTTAGATTATTGTCTAGCAGGCTATGACCAAGTCCTTCTCGATGTTTTTGGTGGGGATTCGCTACTAGCCTTATCTCTCTATCAATACGGCTTGGATTGGCAGCTCCCCATCGTTGCCATGGATGTCGAGCGGGGAAAACAATACAAGTGGGTAGCCGGTCAGCTGGAAAAAGAAGATTTGGACATTCCAACCCTAAGCATCCAACAGCTGATAGCCTTGCGTGGTGGAAAAATGCTCAAATCAAAACGCCCTATCCACTCAGTTAAGCAAATTGCAGCCATCAAAAAACTAGCCAGCTCTGCCATTGCCAACCCTGCCCACTGGTATCAAGTGACCCAATTTTTCTCTCTAGCTAAGACCAATGACCTGCATGCTGAGACAGAAAAGATACTGGAAAACAATGGCAGGTATTATCACTATCCAAAATCCCTTATTCCTTTACTTGTGGAAGCAGGGATGCTTTGTATTGAAAGCGAGGACAAGAAACGAGTAGCATACAGCTTTCCAAGTCAAGAAGCTCAAGTCTTTTGCCGCAATAAGGGACATATTTTAGAGGTATATCTCTATCTCTTGGCGCTTGAATCTCAGCTGTTTGATGAGTGCATGATAGGCGGTGAGATTGATTGGAATGGCATCTTTCCAGAGGCAGACAATGTTCAAAATGAGATTGATGTCATTTTGAGAAAGGGTCGCTCGATTACCTTTATCTCTTGCAAGATGACAGATTTATCAGTCGAAGCCATCAATGAACTAGAAGTCTACGCCAATCATTTTGCTGGGGAGAGTTGCCTCAAGTTAATTGTCTGTACGGGGAAAATCAATCCTGTTTATGCCAATCGCTGCCAGGAATACGGCGTGCTGGTCATTAGAAGTGAGCAGATTCCCAATCTCATTCCCATGCTAAAAAAATATTCTAAGAGACAAAAAAGATGAGAAATAATATCATGAAAGGCTGGAATTCCAGTCTTTTTTGCTTCTTTTTCGAATAAATGAGAAAAGGAGGTAGACCATGTTTGTAGCCAGAGATGCCAAGGGAAAATTGGTAAATGCCCTCGAAAAAGATGTGATCAAGCAAGCTTATACTTGTCCAGCCTGTGGAGGCGGACTACGGTTACGCCAAGGACAGAGTATTCGAACGCACTTTGCCCATGAAAGTTTAAGAGATTGTATTGCCATTTTTGAAAATGAAAGTCCAGAACACTTAGGCAACAAAGAGGCCCTTTATCACTGGGCCAAGAAAGACAGTCAGGTGGCCTTAGAATACAGTTTGTCCGAGATTCAGCAGATAGCAGATGTTCTCGTCAATGGGAAACTAGCACTGGAGGTCCAGTGCAGTCCCTTGTCTCAAAAGCTTTTAGGCGATAGAAGTCAAGGATACCGTAGCCAGGGCTATCAGGTTATCTGGCTACTGGGAGAAAAACTCTGGTTAAAAGAGCGATTAACACAACTGCAAAGGGGATTTCTCTATTTTAGTCAAAATATGGGTTTCTATGTTTGGGAACTAGATTTCAAAAAGCAAGTTTTGAGACTCAAATATCTTCTGCATCAGGACCTACGTGGCAAGCTTCATTTTCAGGTCAAGGAATTTCCCTATGGCCAAGGAAATCTCTTGGAAATTCTACGATTTCCTTATCAAAAACAAAAGCTAGCTAGTCTTACAGTTTCTCAAGATTCAACTATCTGTCACTACATTCGCCAACAGTTGTACTACCAAACGCCTTACTGGATGAAGAAGCAGGAGGAAGCTTATCATCAAGGAGACAATCTATTAAACCGTCAACTAGACGACTGGTATCCTCAAGTCAAGCCGATAGAATCAGGTGATTTTTTGCAGATTGAAACGGATTTGACTAGCTATTATAGAAATTTTCAGGCTTACTATCAAATAAATCCGAAAAATAATCGCCAAAAGCTCTATCCACCAGCCTTTTATCACTTATATTTCTCAAAAAATGTGGTAAAATAGAAAGGATGGAGGAATCTTATGGTATTACAACGACATGAAATAAGTGAAAAAGATACATGGGATCTTTCAACAATCTACCCAACAGACCAGGCTTGGGAAGAAACCTTGAAAGATTTAACTGAAAAAGTACAAACAGCATCTCAGTATGAGGGACATCTCTTAGACAGCGCAGACAGTTTGCTTGAGATCACAGAATTTTCACTTGATTTGGAACGCCAAGTTGAAAAGCTTTATGTCTATGCACATATGAAAAATGACCAGGACACGCGTGAATCCAAGTATCAAGAGTACTATGCTAAGGCAATGACCCTATACAGTCAGTTAGAACAAGCCTTTTCATTCTATGAACCTGAGTTTATGGAGATTAGCGAAGAGCAGTATGCGGCCTTCCTAGAAGCTCAACCA
Organism: Streptococcus oralis ATCC 49296; assembly: GCF_000185265.1. Classification (GTDB taxonomy): domain Bacteria; phylum Bacillota; class Bacilli; order Lactobacillales; family Streptococcaceae; genus Streptococcus; species Streptococcus oralis_BC. Next base: position 1,328,824 of record NZ_GL622183.1, read on the forward strand.
AAACTCCAAGTTTACAAACACTTTTTTGACAAGCTCTTGCAAAAGAAAGACCATGTTCTTTCGCAACGTGAGGAAGAATTGCTTGCTGGAGCAGGAGAAATCTTTGGTTCTGCTAGTGAAACCTTCGCTATTTTGGACAATGCGGATATTAGCTTCCCATACGTGCTTGATGACGAAGGCAAGGAAGTGCAACTTTCACACGGTACTTACATCCGTTTGATGGAGTCTAAAAACCGTGAAGTGCGTCGTGGTGCCTATGAAGCCCTTTATGCGACATATGAGCAATTCCAACACACTTATGCTAAGACCTTGCAGACAAATGTTAAGGTGCAAAACTATCGAGCAAAAGTTCGCAACTATAAGAGTGCTCGCCATGCAGCCCTCGCAGCAAACTTTGTTCCAGAAAGTGTCTATGACAATCTAGTAGCAGCAGTTCGCAAGCATTTGCCGCTCTTGCATCGTTACCTAGAACTTCGTTCTAAAATCTTGGGTATTTCCGACCTCAAGATGTACGATGTCTACACACCGCTTTCGTCAGTAGATTATAGCTTTACCTACGAAGAAGCCTTGAAAAAGGCAGAAGAAGCTTTGGCAGTTTTAGGTGACGACTACTTGAGCCGTGTTAAACGTGCCTTCAGTGAGCGTTGGATTGATGTTTATGAAAACCAAGGCAAGCGTTCTGGTGCCTACTCTGGTGGTTCTTACGATACCAATGCCTTTATGCTTCTCAACTGGCAGGACAATCTAGATAATCTCTTTACCCTTGTCCATGAAACAGGTCACAGTATGCACTCAAGCTATACTCGTGAAACACAACCTTATGTTTACGGAGATTATTCTATCTTCTTGGCTGAGATTGCCTCAACGACTAACGAAAATATCTTGACAGAGAAATTGTTGGAAGAAGTGGAAGACGACGCAACGCGCTTTGCTATTCTCAATAACTTCCTAGACGGTTTCCGTGGAACAGTCTTCCGTCAAACTCAATTCGCTGAGTTTGAACATGCCATCCACCAAGCAGATCAAAATGGAGAAGTCTTGACCAGTGATTTCCTCAATAAACTCTACGCTGACTTGAACCAAGAGTACTACGGACTCAGCAAGGAAGACAATCCTCAGATCCAATACGAGTGGGCACGCATTCCACACTTCTACTATAACTACTATGTTTATCAGTATTCAACTGGTTTTGCAGCTGCTTCAGCCTTAGCTGAAAAGATTGTCCATGGTAGTCAAGAAGATCGTGACCGCTATATCGACTACCTCAAGGCTGGTAAGTCTGACTATCCGCTCAATGTCATGAGAAAAGCTGGTGTTGATATGGAGAAGGAAGACTATCTCAACGATGCCTTTGCAGTCTTTGAACGCCGCTTGAACGAGTTTGAAGCCCTTGTTGAAAAATTGGGACTAGCTTAAGATGGTAGAGTCTTATAGTAAAAATGCCAATCACAATATGCGCCGGCCTGTCGTCAAGGAAGAAATCGTAGAACTCATGCGCCAGCGTCAAAAACAGGTGACAGGCTCTTTGAAAGAATTGGAAACCTTCGCTCGTAAGGAAAATATTCCTATTATTCCCCATGAAACGGTCGCGTATTTTCGATTTCTCATGGAGACCATACAGCCCAAGAACATTTTGGAAATTGGGACGGCTATCGGTTTCTCAGCTCTTTTAATGGCGGAACATGCGCCAGATGCCAAGATTACAACCATTGACCGTAATCCAGAAATGATAGGCTTTGCCAAGGAAAACTTTGCCCAGTTTGACAATCGTAAGCAAATCACCTTACTTGAAGGTGATGCTGTTGATGTTTTATCTACTTTGACAGAAACATATGATTTTGTCTTTATGGATTCGGCCAAGTCCAAGTATATCGTCTTTCTGCCTGAAATCCTTAAACATTTGGAAGTCGGTGGAGTGGTGGTCTTGGATGATATTTTTCAAGGAGGAGATGTTGCCAAGGACATCATGGAAGTTCGCCGTGGTCAACGCACCATTTACCGTGGTTTGCAAAGACTTTTCGACGCAACTTTGGACAATCCAGGTCTAACAGCAACTCTAGTTCCACTTGGAGACGGTATTCTTATGCTACGAAAGAATCTAGCAGAAGTAGAGCTTTCTGAGAGCGAATGATTTTCAGAAAAATTTAAGAAATTATAGTAAAATAGATAAGGTAACACTTACCGTAAAAGGAGTAAACATGAAGAAAAAACTTATGGCAGGAGCCATCACACTTTTATCAGTAGCAACACTTGCAGCTTGTTCAAACAGTTCTGAAGGAAAAGATTTGATCAGCATGAAGGGCGATGTGATTACAGAGCATCAATTCTTTGAAGAAGTAAAGAACAATCCAACTGCGCAACAAGTCTTGCTCAATATGACCATCCAAAAAGTATTTGAACAACAATATGGATCAGAAGTAACGGATAAAGATGTGGATGATGCCGTTGCTGAAGAACAAAAGAAATACGGCGATAGCTACAACAGCGTGCTTCAACGTGCAGGTATGACACCTGAGACTCGTAAAGCTCAAATCCGTACCAGCAAATTGGTTGAATTGGCAGTTAAGAAGGCTGCTGAGAGTGAGTTGACAGACGAAGCTTACCAAAAAGCTTTTGAGTCTTACACACCAGATGTAACAGCTCAAATCATCCGTTTGGATAATGAAGACAAGGCAAAAGAAGTACTTGAGAAAGCTAAAGCAGAAGGTGCAGATTTTGCTCAGTTGGCAAAAGACAACTCTAACGACGACAAAACAAAAGAAAATGGTGGAGAAATCACTTTTGACTCTGCTTCTACAGAACTTCCAGAACAAGTCAAGAAAGCAGCCTTTGCCTTGGATGTGAACGGGGTTTCTGATGTGATTACAGCTACTGGAACACAAGCCTACAGCAGTCAGTTCTACATCATCAAAGTAACGAAGAAAACAGAAAAATCTTCTAATATAGAGGATTACAAAGAAAAATTGAAGACTATCATCTTGACTCAAAAACAAAATGATTCAGCCTTTGTTCAAGGAGTAATTGGTAAAGAATTGCAAGCAGCAAACATCAAGGTTAAAGACCAATCATTCCAAAACATCTTCACCCAATACATCGGTGGTGGTGACTCAAGCTCAAGCAGCAGCTCTTCATCTAACTAAGAACTTTAAATACAAATCTCAAGAGAGGTTTGTATTTTTTATGCTTGAAACTAGAAAATGAGTAAAATTCGAAGGATTAAAGGATAAGAGTTTTTTTCTTTCTGAAAAAGTGGTATAATAGCAATCAAAACTAGAAAATAAAACGGAATTGGGAACAGAAGCGTCTGTTCCTATTAGAGTGGTGAAATATGAAAATTAGTAAAAGGCACCTACTAAACTATTCCATTTTGATTCCTTACTTCCTTTTATCGATTTTGGGGCTGATTGTGGTGTACTCGACAACGAGTGCAACCTTGATTGAAGAAGGAAAAAGCGCCTTTCAATTGGTGCGTAACCAGGGAATCTTCTGGATAGCTAGTTTGATTCTGATTGCCTTAATCTATAAATTAAAATTAGGTTTCCTAAGAAACGGACGTCTCATCTTTATCGTAATGATTGTGGAGATGGTTCTTTTAGCTCTGGCGCGACTGGTCGGAACACCAGTCAATGGAGCATACGGATGGATCTCTGTAGGACCTGTAACGATTCAGCCTGCGGAGTACCTTAAGATTATCATCATCTGGTACCTGGCACATCGATTTTCAAAACAACAAGATGAGATTGCGGTTTATGACTTCCAGGTTTTGACACAGAATCAGTGGCTACCTCGAGCTTTTAACGATTGGCGTTTTGTTCTGCTGGTTCTGATTGGTAGCTTGGGAATTTTCCCAGACTTGGGAAATGCGACCATCTTGGTCTTGGTGGCGCTCATCATGTATACGGTTAGTGGGATCGCCTATCGTTGGTTCTCGACCATTTTGGCTCTCTTGGCAGGGAGCTCAATGTTAGTCTTGTCTGTTATTCGCTTTGTTGGGGTTGAAAAGTTCTCTCAAATTCCTGTATTTGGTTACGTTGCTAAACGTTTTAGTGCCTTCTTTAATCCCTTTAATGACTTGGCGGGTGCAGGGCACCAGCTCGCAAATTCCTACTATGCAATGGTAAATGGTGGCTGGTTCGGACTGGGACTGGGGAATTCTATCGAGAAGCGTGGTTATCTGCCAGAAGCCCATACGGATTTCGTCTTTTCGATTGTTATTGAGGAGTTTGGATTCGTAGGAGCCAGTATGATTTTGGCTCTACTCTTCTTCTTGATTTTGCGAATCATCTTGGTTGGTATTCGAGCAAAGGACCCCTTTAACTCTATGGTTGCTATTGGCGTCGGAGGGATGATCCTTGTTCAGGTCTTTGTCAATATCGGTGGGATTTCAGGGTTGATTCCTTCTACAGGGGTAACCTTCCCCTTCCTTTCACAAGGTGGGAACAGTTTATTGGTATTATCCGTAGCCATCGCGCTTGTACTGAACATTGACGCAAGTGAAAAACGTGCCAAACTTATCAGAGAATACGAAAATCAAACCGATGAAAGTCTGTAAGGATTGAATGGAAAGGAAAGTATATGTCTCTTCAAAAATTAGAAAACTATAGTAATAAAGCAGTCGTCCAAGAAGAAGTCTTGATTCTGACTGAGTTATTAGAAGATATCACAAAAAATATGCTGGCACCAGAAACCTTTGAAAAGATTATCCAGTTGAAGGAATTATCAACTAGTGAGAATTATCAAGGGCTTAATGACCTAGTGACCAGTCTTTCGAATGAAGAAATGATTTACATTTCACGCTATTTCTCTATCCTTCCACTTTTGATTAATATCTCTGAGGATGTGGATTTGGCCTATGAAATCAATCACCAAAACAATGTGGACCAAGACTATTTAGGAAAATTATCTACAACGATTAAGATGGTAGCTGAAAAAGAAAATGCAGCCGAAATTTTAGAAAAGTTGAATGTCGTTCCTGTCTTGACCGCCCATCCAACGCAAGTCCAACGCAAGAGTATGCTGGATTTGACCAACCATATCCATACGCTTTTGCGCAAGTACCGTGATGTCAAACTCGGTTTGATTAATAAAGAAAAATGGCACACGGATCTCCGTCGTTACATTGAGATTATCATGCAAACGGACATGATTCGTGAGAAGAAATTGAAAGTAACCAACGAAATCACCAACGTGATGGAGTATTACCAAAGTTCTTTCCTGAATGCTGTTCCGCGTTTGACAGCTGAGTATAAAAAATTGGCTAAAGAACAAGGTATCGAGCTCCAACATCCAAAACCGATTACTATGGGGATGTGGATAGGAGGAGACCGTGATGGAAATCCTTTCGTAACTGCGGAAACTCTAAACAAATCAGCCTTGACCCAGTGTGAAGTCATCATGAACTACTATGATGAAAAGATTTATAATCTTTATCGTGAATTTTCACTTTCAACCAGCATCGTGAATGTCAGCGACAAGGTTCGTGAGATGGCACTGAAGTCACAAGATAACTCCATTTATCGCGAAAAAGAACTCTATCGTCGTGCCCTCTTTGACATCCAAGCTAAGATGCAGGCAACCAAGGCTTATCTCATTGAAGACAAGGACCTTCAACCTAGATATGCCACTGCAGATGAATTTTATCAAGATTTGTTGGCCATTCGTGATTCTCTCCTTGAAAACAAAGGGGAATACCTGATTTCAGGAGAATTTGTCGAGTTGATGCAAGCTGTCGAAATTTTTGGTTTCTACCTTGCTTCTATTGATATGCGCCAGGATTCTAGTGTTCACGAAGCCTGTGTGGCTGAATTGCTAGCATCAGCTGGTATTAACGACCATTATAGCGACCTTTCTGAAGACGAAAAATGTGCCCTCCTCTTAAAAGAGTTGGAAGAAGATCCTCGTATCCTCTCAGCGACTCATGCTGAAAAGTCAGAACTGCTTGAAAAAGAACTCTCTATCTTTAAAGCTGCGCGCAAGTTGAAGGATAAACTGGGTGAAAATGTTATTCGTCAAACCATCATTTCTCACGCAACCAGTGTATCCGATATGCTTGAACTAGCCATTATGCTTAAGGAAGTCGGCTTGGTGGATGCCCAAAAAGCCCGCGTTCAGATTGTTCCCCTCTTTGAAACGATTGAAGATTTGGATCACTCAGAAGAAACCATGAGAAGATATTTCTCTCTTCCTTTGGCTAAAAAATGGATTGCTTCAAAAGACAACTACCAAGAAATCATGCTTGGCTACTCTGATAGTAACAAAGACGGTGGTTACCTGTCATCATGTTGGACTCTCTATAAAGCTCAACAACAACTGACTGCTATTGGGGATGAATTTGGCGTTAAGGTTACTTTCTTCCATGGTCGTGGTGGTACTGTGGGTCGTGGTGGTGGACCAACTTATGAAGCCATCACATCTCAACCACTCAAGTCTATTAAGGACCGTATCCGTCTGACTGAGCAAGGAGAAGTCATTGGCAACAAATACGGTAACAAAGATGCAGCCTATTACAACCTTGAGATGCTGGTTTCTGCAGCTATTAACCGCATGATTACCAAGAAGAAGAGTGATACCAATACGTCAAATCGTTACGAAGCTATCATGGATCAAGTAGTAGACCGTAGTTATGATATCTACCGTGATTTGGTTTTTGGAAATGAACATTTCTATGACTATTTCTTTGAATCAAGTCCAATCAAGGCTATTTCAAGCTTCAATATCGGTTCGCGTCCAGCAGCTCGTAAGACCATCACTGAAATTGGCGGTTTGCGTGCTATCCCTTGGGTCTTCTCATGGTCACAAAGCCGTGTCATGTTCCCTGGATGGTACGGAGTGGGATCAAGCTTTAAAGAATTTATAGATCAAGATCCGAAGAATATCGAGTTTCTTCGTGACATGTACCAAAACTGGCCTTTCTTTCAATCTTTGCTTTCCAATGTAGACATGGTCTTGTCTAAGTCTAACATGAACATTGCTTTTGAATATGCCAAGCTCTGTGAAGACGAAGAAGTACAAGCTATCTACTACACTATTTTAGATGAATGGCAGTTGACTAAGGACGTTATTTTAGCTATCGAAGGTTATGACGAACTCTTGGCAGAAAACTCTTACCTAAAAGACAGTCTAAACTATCGTATGCCTTACTTTAATATCCTGAACTACATCCAGTTGGAGTTGATCAAACGCCAACGTCGCGGAGAATTGTCGGCAGATGAAGAAAAACTGATCCATACAACTATTAACGGAATTGCAACTGGTTTACGTAATTCTGGCTGATATTCTACAAACTTCCTCTTTTTTCAAGGGGAAGTTTTTGAATTGTTTAAAAAATTCTAAAAATAAGCTTGACAAGTAGTTGAAAAATGATATAATTTAAACATTCAGAAAGTAATCTTGCTCATTTTTTAGAGAGTCTGTGTTTGGTGAAAGCAGATAGATGAAATTGATGAAATTGGGCTGAATGTACTTAAGAATTTGAAATCATAAAAATTCGGTGAGCACACCTTACAGTGCAACTCGTTATTGCGAGAAAGAGCGATAGGGATATTCCCTATAATTGAGGTGGCACCGCGCATCGACGTCCTCACACAAGTTTTTTGTGTGAGGACTTTTTCTATGGGGAGGAAAGATATTGGAATTTAAACGATGGCATCGCTTGATGATGTGATTTAAAAAGTTAAGGTAAAAGAATTAAGGAGAAAGAAAAATGAAAAATAAACGTTTGATTGGAATTGTGGCTGGATTAGCAGTATTGGTGGTGGCTAGCTTGATTTATTCATCTATGAACAAGCCATCAGCTAAGGAAGAGCAAAAGGTCGCTAAGGTTGGTGTCCTTCAATTTGTTAGTCACCCATCCTTGGACTTGATTTACCAAGGAATTCAAGATGGACTAGCTGAAGAAGGCTATAAGGACGACCAAGTAAAAATCGACTTTATGAACTCTGAAGGCGATCAGAGCAAGGTTGCAACCATGAGTAAACAATTGGTAGCAAATGGAAACGATGTAGTTGTTGGGATTGCAACACCAGCAGCTCAAGGACTTGCAAGTGCTACTAAAGATCTACCAGTTATCATGGCTGCTATTACAGACCCAATCGGTGCTAACTTGGTCAAAGATTTGAAAAAACCAGGTGGCAACATTACAGGGGTGTCAGACCACAACCCAGCTGAACAGCAAGTGGAATTGATTAAAACTTTGACACCAAATGTCAAAACAATCGGTGCTCTTTACTCAAGTAGCGAAGATAACTCAAAAACACAGGTAGAAGAATTCAAGGCTTATGCTGAAAAAGCAGGTTTGACAGTCGAAACATTTGCCGTTCCATCAACCAATGAAATTGCTTCAACAGTTAATGTCATGACAAGTAAGGTTGATGCGATTTGGGTTCCAATTGACAACACCATCGCATCAGCATTCTCAACAGTTGTTTCAAGCAACCAAACAGCTAAAAAGCCAATCTACCCAAGTGCTACTGCCATGGTAGAAGCAGGTGGATTAGCATCTGTAGTAGTTGACCAACACGATCTTGGAGTGGCTACTGGTAAGATGATTGCCAAAGTTTTGAAAGGTGAAAAACCAGCTGATACGCCAGTTAATGTATTTTCAACTGGTAAGTCAGTGATTAACAAAAAACTAGCGCAGGAACTTGGTATCACCATTCCTGAGTCCGTTCTAAAAGAAGCAGGACAAGTGATTGAATAAATATAAAGGAGGAGCTGGGCACATCTCCTCCCATTTTTACTAAAGAAAGAAATGAGTGAAAGATTATGATAGTATCCATTATTTCTCAGGGGATGGTCTGGGCGATTTTAGGTTTGGGAATCTTTATGACTTTTCGAATTTTGAATTTTCCAGATATGACTACTGAAGGTTCTTTTCCTCTTGGGGGAGCAGTAGCTGTAACCTTGATAACACAGGGAGTCAACCCATTTTTAGCAACCCTAGCCGCAGTAGGAGCGGGCTGTCTAGCTGGAATGGCGACCGGTCTCTTATATACCAAAGGAAAAATCCCAACCCTCTTATCAGGGATTCTGGTCATGACTTCTTGCCATTCCATCATGCTCATGATTATGGGACGTGCCAATCTGGGGCTTCTTGGAACCAAGCAAATTCAGGATGTCTTGCCTTTTGATTCAGATCTTAACCAACTCCTGACTGGATTTATCTTTGTAGCTCTTGTTATTGGCCTTATGCTCTTTTTCCTTGATACCAAACTAGGTCAGGCCTACATCGCTACAGGTGACAATCCCGATATGGCTCGTAGCTTTGGTATCAATACAGGACGAATGGAACTTATGGGCTTGGTTCTCTCAAATGGGATTATCGCGCTTGCAGGAGCCTTAATTGCTCAACAAGAAGGATATGCGGATGTTTCTCGAGGAATCGGCGTGATTGTCGTAGGGCTTGCTAGCTTGATTATTGGTGAGGTTTTGTTCAAGAGTTTGACCTTGGCAGAGCGACTCATGACCATCGTTGTAGGGTCTATTGCTTATCAGTTCCTCGTCTGGGGAGTGATTGCTCTTGGGTTTAATACAAGTTATCTTCGTTTGTACAGCGCCTTGATTTTGGCAGTTTGCCTTATGATTCCAACCTTCAAAAGCAAATACCTGAAAGGAGTCAAGTTTAGCAAATGACAGCAATTGTAGAATTAAAAAATGCTACCAAAGTCATTACGAATGGCTTTGACGAGGAAAAAATCATTCTGAATGATGTTTCTCTTGAGATTTTTGAACATGACTTCATTACCATCCTAGGTGGAAATGGAGCAGGGAAGTCAACGCTTTTTAACACTATTGCAGGTACCCTACCTTTAACAAGTGGAAGTATCCGTATTATGGGCGAGGACGTGACGCATTTTTCACCTGAAAAGCGGGCTAAGTACTTGTCTCGTGTCTTTCAGGATCCTAAGATGGGTACGGCTCCCCGTATGACGGTGGCGGAAAATCTTTTGATTGCCAAGTTTCGTGGTGAGAAGAGAGGGCTCCTGCCTAGAAGACTATCAAGTCATCGTGAAGAGTTTCAGGCTACCATTGAAAAGGTTGGAAATGGTCTTGAAAAACATCTGGACACTCCGATTGAATTTCTATCAGGTGGTCAACGTCAGGCCTTGAGCCTCTTGATGGCAACCTTGAAACGACCAGAGTTGCTTTTGTTGGATGAACACACAGCAGCCCTTGACCCCAAGACCAGTGTTGCATTGATGGAGTTAACAGATGAGTTTGTCAACAAGGATCATCTAACAGCCTTGATGATTACCCACCATATGGAGGATGCGTTGAAGTATGGAAATCGTCTGATTGTCATGAAAGATGGTCGTATCATCCAAGATTTGAACAAAGAAGAAAAAGCAAAAATGAAGATTTCAGACTACTATCAATTATTTGAGTAAAGTAGAGAATTTCTCGTCAAAAAATAGAGAAGAAAAACTTAGAAACACGGAAGTGATTCTGAGTTTTTTATCTTCCCATTCTATCAAGAAAAATAAGGTAAAGAGAATTACGGAAAGTGTATGAAATGGTTTACTTTTTTTCAGAAATAAGCTATACTAGATAACGTGAAACTATGATAAGATGGAGGTATTGTGTATGGTTGACAAGCAAGTCATTGAAGAAATCAAAAACAATGCCAACATTGTGGAAGTCATAGGTGACGTGATTTCTTTACAAAAGGCTGGACGGAACTATTTAGGGCTCTGTCCTTTTCATGGTGAAAAGACCCCCTCTTTCAACGTTGTTGAAGACAAGCAATTTTACCATTGTTTCGGTTGTGGGCGTTCAGGAGATGTTTTTAAGTTCATCGAAGAATACCAAGGTGTATCCTTTATGGAAGCCGTTCAGCTCTTAGGTGAGCGTGTCGGTATTCAACTAGCTATGCCTATCCAGTCTCGTCCTCAACAGCTTTCTCCTCATCAAGCTCTATATGATATGCATGAAGAAGCAGCACGCTTTTACCATGCAATCCTCATGACGACTAAGATGGGAGAAGAAGCAAGGGCTTATCTCTACAAACGTGGATTGACGGATGATGTCCTGAAGCACTTCCAAATTGGACTAGCTCCAGCCGAGAGAAACTATCTTTACCAACGTTTATCTGGCAAGTTTGAGGAAAAGAATTTATTGGATTCGGGCTTGTTTTATTTGTCAGATGACAATCAGTTCTTTGATACCTTTTTCGGACGTATTGTCTTTCCTTTGACCAATGACAAGGGGCAGGTCATTGCCTTTTCAGGTCGTATTTGGCAAGAAATGGATAGTCAGACTGCCAAATATAAAAATAGTCGCTCGACTGCAATTTTTAACAAGAGTTACGAATTGTATCATTTGGACAAGGCAAAAAAGGGAACAGGTAAGATTACAGAGCTCTATCTGATGGAAGGTTTCATGGATGTGATCGCGGCCTACCGTGCTGGTATAGAAAATGCTGTGGCTTCCATGGGGACAGCGCTGAGCAAGGAGCATGTTGACCACCTCAAACGCTTCACCAAAAAGATAGTTCTCAGCTATGATGGTGACAAGGCAGGACAGGCAGCGACAGCCAAAGCTCTGGAAGAATTAAAAGATTTCTCAGTGGAAGTTGTCCGAGTACCTGATGCCATGGACCCAGATGAGTATTTGCAAAAGAATTCTGCTGAAGACCTGGCTTACCTTTTAACCAAGACTCGGATTAGTCCTATAGAGTTCTATATTCACCAGCTCAAGCCAGAAAATAGTGATAACTTGCAGGCGCAAATCGAATTCATTGAAAAGATTGCGCCCCTAATCGCCAAAGAAAAGTCTATCACTGCCCAGAATTCTTATATCCACATTCTGGCGGATAATCTACCTTCTTTTGATTACCAGCAGGTGGAACAGATTGTAAATGAAAGTCGCATTGTTCAGAGGCAGGAAAGAGTCAAAGAGGAGCAACCTCCAGCAGCGATTAGTATACCTGTAACGCGACAATTGACAGCAGTCATGAGAGCAGAGGCTCATCTCCTCTATAGGATGGCTGAGAACCCAGTTGTGTTAAACGACTACCGATTAAGAGAAGATTTTTTCTTTGATACCCCAGAATTTCAAATTCTTTACGAATTATTAAGTGAGCAGGGAGAAATCGGCTCAGAGGAGCTTTCTCATCAGACGCCTGAGGTTGAAAATGCTTGGTACCACGTGCTTAGCTTGGATTTGCCAGCTGAGATGTCGCCTCAAGAGCTAATGGAAGTCGAAGCGACTCGAAACCGTGCTCTCCTCAGCAAGGACAACTTACGAATTAAAAAGAAAGTGCAGGAAGCTAGTCATGTAGGAGATACAGACACAGCCTTGGAAGAATTGCAACGATTGATTTCCCAAAAGAGAAGAATGGAGTAATAATGGCAACTAAACAAAAAGAAGTAACCACATTTGATGTGCAAGTAGCAGACTTTATCCGTAACCACAAAAAAACAGGAACAGCAACAGATGATGAAATCAATTCAAGTCTGGTTATTCCTTTTACCCTCGATGCAGACGGCATTGAAGACCTTTTGCAACGGATTCAGGATGCTGGAATTTCTATCACAGATAACGAAGGAAATCCAAGTGCGCGTGTTCTTAGTGCAGAAGAAGAACCAGAACTCAGTGATGAGGACTTGATTGGCTCAACCTCTGCCAAGGTTAATGACCCAGTCCGTATGTATTTGAAGGAAATCGGGGTTGTTCCTCTCTTGACCAACGAAGAGGAAAAAGAATTGGCCCTAGCAGTTGAGGCTGGTGATATCGAAGCCAAACAACGCCTTGCAGAAGCCAACCTTCGTTTGGTGGTTTCTATCGCTAAGCGCTACGTAGGGCGTGGCATGCAGTTTCTTGACTTGATCCAAGAAGGAAACATGGGCTTGATGAAGGCTGTTGACAAGTTTGACTATTCAAAAGGATTTAAGTTTTCTACGTATGCAACTTGGTGGATTCGTCAGGCAATCACTCGTGCCATCGCTGACCAAGCTCGCACCATTCGTATCCCTGTTCACATGGTTGAAACTATCAATAAATTGGTTCGTGAACAGCGTAACCTCCTTCAAGAATTGGGTCAAGATCCAACTCCTGAACAAATCGCTGAACGTATGGATATGACACCTGACAAGGTCCGTGAAATTTTGAAAATCGCTCAAGAACCAGTATCACTTGAAACACCGATTGGAGAAGAGGACGATAGCCATCTTGGGGACTTTATCGAAGACGAAGTGATTGAAAATCCAGTAGACTACACAACTCGCATCGTGTTGCGCGAGCAGTTGGATGAGGTTTTGGATACTCTCACAGACCGTGAAGAAAACGTTCTGCGCCTTCGTTTCGGGCTAGATGATGGGAAAATGCGTACTCTTGAAGATGTTGGGAAAGTCTTTAACGTGACTCGTGAACGTATCCGTCAGATTGAGGCCAAGGCTTTGAGAAAATTGCGTCAACCAAGTCGCAGCAAACCGCTTCGTGATTTTATTGAAGACTAAGAGTGAGGAATAACATGGCTTATACAGAAGAGCAAATTGAAACGATCAAAACACGCATTTTAAATGCCTTGGAAGAAGTCATCGACCCTGAGTTGGGGATTGATATTGTCAACCTAGGTTTGATTTATGAAATTCGTTTTGATGGTGAAACAGGTCACACTGAAATTGATATGACCTTGACAACTATGGGCTGCCCACTGGCTGACCTTTTGACAGACCAGATACATGATGCGATGACAGATGTGCCTGAGGTAACTAATACCGAAGTTAAATTGGTCTGGTATCCAGCTTGGACGGTTGAAAAAATGAGCCGATACGCGCGTATCGCCCTAGGAATTAAATAAAGACTAAGAAAAATGCGAGAGACGATTGTAAAATAGGGTAATTTTATCCTTTTTCCAATCGTCTCTTCTTTCTTTTGCTGATTTTCTGGAAATAAAATGGTATAATGAAAGGTATGGAAAACGAAAAATTGCGTATTAATATGCTAAGCTCAAGTGAAAAAGTAGCTGGTCAAGGAGTGTCAGGAGCTTATCGAGAATTGGTTAGTCTCCTTCACCGCGATGCCAAAGACCAGTTGATTGTTACGGAGAATCTTCCTGTAGAGGCAGATGTAACTCATTTTCACACTATTGATTTCCCTTATTATTTATCTACTTTCCAAAAGAAACGCTCTGGGAGAAAAATTGGCTATGTGCATTTTTTGCCTGATACGCTTGAGGGGAGTTTGAAGATTCCATTTTTCCTAAAAGGAATTGTCAAACGCTATGTTTTTTCCTTTTACAACCGAATGGAACACTTGGTGGTGGTCAATCCCATGTTTATCGAGGATTTGGTGGCTGCTGGTATTCCGCGTGAAAAAGTAACTTATATTCCAAACTTTGTAAACAAAGAAAAATGGCATCCATTACCAGCTGAACAGGTTGCACAACTCCGGAAGGAAATGGATCTTGCGGAAGATCAGTTTGTCGTAATCGGTGCGGGTCAGGTTCAGAAACGTAAAGGAATTGATGATTTTATCCGTCTTGCTGAGGAATTGCCAGAAATTACCTTTATCTGGGCAGGTGGTTTTTCATTTGGTGGGATGACAGATGGTTATGAACGCTACAAGAAGATAATGGACAATCCACCCAAAAATCTTATTTTCCCTGGAATTGTGTCACCCGAACGGATGCGGGAACTTTACGCTATGGCAGATCTATTCTTGCTACCAAGTTACAATGAATTATTCCCTATGACCATATTAGAGGCCGCTAGTTGTGAGGCTCCTATTATGTTAAGAGATTTGGAGCTGTATAAGGTTATTCTTGATGGGAATTATCGTGCTACAAGTGATGTTTCCGAGATGAGAGAAGCAATCCTAGAATACAAGAATGACCCTGAAGCCTTAAAGGACTTGAAAGAAAAAGCTCGCGAGATCTCCAAAGAGTACTCTGAGGAGCATTTGTTGGAAATCTGGTTAAAATTTTATCGAGAACAGGCTGCTTTGGGCAAAAAGTGAGGTAATTTATGCGAATTGGTTTATTTACAGATACCTATTTCCCTCAGGTTTCCGGGGTCGCGACTAGTATTCGGACTTTGAAAACTGAGCTTGAAAAGCAGGGGCATGCAGTTTTTATCTTTACAACAACTGATAAAGACGTGAACCGATACGAAGATTGGCAAATTATTCGCATTCCGAGTGTCCCTTTCTTTGCATTTAAGGATCGACGATTTGCCTACCGAGGTTTTACAAAGGCGCTTGAAATTGCCAAGCAGTATCAACTCGATATCATTCATACCCAGACAGAATTTTCTCTTGGTTTGTTAGGGATTTGGATTGCGAGAGAATTGAAAATCCCAGTTATTCATACCTACCATACCCAGTATGAAGACTATGTGCATTACATTGCTAAGGGCATGCTAATTCGTCCGAGTATGGTAAAATATTTGGTGCGAGGCTTCCTTCATGATGTAGATGGCGTGATTTGCCCTAGTGAGATTGTTCGTGACCTTTTATCGAAATACAAAGTCAAGGTTGAAAAGCGTGTCATCCCAACTGGAATTGAGCTGGCTAAGTTTGAACGACCTGAGATCAAAGAGGAAAACTTACAAGAGCTTCGTTCGAAGTTAGGTATTCAGGAAGGTGAGAAAATGCTGCTGAGCCTTTCGCGTATCTCCTTTGAGAAGAATATCCAAGCAGTCTTAGCTGCCTTTGCGCAGGTTTTGAAAGAAGAAGACAAGGTGAAGTTGGTTGTTGCTGGAGACGGACCTTATCTGGATAGTCTGAAAGAACAAGCAGGGAAATTAAACATACAAAAACATGTGATTTTTACAGGTATGATTGCTCCAAGTGAGACAGCCTTGTACTATAAAGCAGCTGATTTCTTTATTTCAGCCTCTACGAGTGAAACTCAGGGTTTAACCTATCTAGAAAGTCTAGCCAGTGGAACGCCTGTTATTGCTCATGGCAATCCTTATCTTGAAAATCTGATCAATGATAAAATGTTTGGGACCCTCTATTATGGAGAACGAGAGCTTGCGGGCGCTATCCTTGAAGCCTTGATCGCTACTCCTGATATGTCTGAACAAAAGTTGGCGGATAAGTTGTACGAGATTTCGGCTGAAAATTTTGGGAAACGAGTTCATGAGTTTTACCTTGATGCTATTATCTCAAATAACTTTGAACATGAGTTACATGATGGACAACCTGTCAGTCAACGCTTCTTAAAAACGATTCTCTATCTACCTCAACAGGCTGTTACAAGCCCAGTAAAAGAATCCAAACGTATTTTAAGAGCGTCTCGAAAACAATTGTCTAGCATCAGAGATTATTGGAGAGACGAATTCAAATAATAGAATAAGAGGAAGAAAAAATGAAAAAATTAATGAGAAGCGGGAAAGATCAAAAAATTGGTGGAGTATGCGCAGGAGTTGCTCATTATTTTGATATCGATCCAACAATTGTTCGTGTCATTTGGGCTGTTCTTGCATTTTGTTATGGGACAGGAGTCCTTGCTTATATCATTTTATGGTTGATTGCACCAGTTTCGACAGACTATTAAATTAGAATTATATAAAAAAAGGAGAAGTTATGGCTTTTGGAGATAACGGAAAACGTAAAAAAACATTGTTTGAAAAGGTGACGCTTGTTGTCGTGCTCATCATGTTGTTTGTAACCCTTGCTGGTATCTTTGCAACTGCGCTTGGAGCTTTTAGTAGATTCTAAGCAAGCTACGAGGATAGAAACAATAACTAATGACTGGGTTCTCCCCAGCCTTTTTAAAGTGAGAAGAAAATATGAGTATGTTTTTAGATACAGCCAAGATTAAGGTCAAGGCTGGTAATGGTGGCGATGGCATGGTTGCCTTTCGCCGTGAAAAATATGTCCCTAATGGCGGTCCTTGGGGTGGTGATGGTGGACGTGGAGGTAACGTTGTTTTCGTGGTAGACGAAGGCTTGCGTACCTTGATGGATTTCCGCTATAACCGTCATTTCAAGGCTGATTCTGGTGAAAAAGGGATGACCAAAGGAATGCACGGACGTGGTGCAGAAGATCTTCGTGTTCGCGTACCGCAGGGGACTACTGTACGTGATGCGGAAACAGGTAAAGTTATTACAGACTTGATTGAACATGGTCAAGAATTTATCGTGGCTCATGGCGGTCGAGGTGGTCGTGGAAACATCCGTTTTGCCACTCCAAAAAATCCTGCACCTGAAATTTCTGAGAATGGAGAACCAGGTCAAGAACGTGAGTTGCAACTGGAATTGAAGATTCTAGCGGATGTTGGCTTGGTCGGTTTCCCATCTGTTGGAAAGTCAACTTTGCTTAGTGTTATCACTTCAGCTAAACCTAAAATCGGTGCTTACCACTTT
This sequence comes from Streptococcus oralis ATCC 49296, assembly GCF_000185265.1. Taxonomy (GTDB): domain Bacteria; phylum Bacillota; class Bacilli; order Lactobacillales; family Streptococcaceae; genus Streptococcus; species Streptococcus oralis_BC. The sequence goes on from NZ_GL622183.1 coordinate 1,346,133, forward strand.
ACGACCATTGTCCCTAATTTGGGTATGGTTCGTACACAGTCAGGTGAATCTTTTGCAGTAGCAGACCTTCCAGGTTTGATTGAAGGGGCTAGTCAAGGTGTTGGTCTTGGAACCCAGTTTCTCCGTCATATTGAACGTACACGAGTTATCCTCCATGTCATCGATATGTCAGCTAGCGAAGGACGTGATCCTTATGAGGATTACCTTGCTATCAATAAGGAATTGGAATCCTATAACCTTCGTCTCATGGAACGTCCGCAGATCATTGTGGCCAACAAGATGGATATGCCTGAAAGTCAGGAAAATCTTAAAACTTTCAAGGAAAAGTTGGCAGCAAACTACGACGAGTTTGAGGAACTTCCAGCCATCTTCCCAATTTCTGGTCTGACCAAGCAAGGGTTGGCGACTCTTTTGGACGCGACAGCCGAGTTGTTAGACAAGACTCCAGAATTCCCGATTTATGATGAATCCGATATGGAAGAAGAGGCTTACTATGGCTTTGACGAGGAAGAAAAAGCCTTTGAGATTAGTCGTGATGATGATGCGACATGGGTACTTTCTGGTGAAAAACTCATGAAACTCTTTAACATGACCAACTTTGACCGTGACGAATCGGTCATGAAGTTTGCCCGTCAGCTTCGTGGTATGGGGGTTGACGAAGCCCTTCGTGGGCGTGGAGCCAAAGATGGCGACTTGGTCCGCATCGGTAAATTTGAGTTTGAATTTGTAGACTAGGAGATTGATATGGGAGATAAACCAATATCATTCCGAGATGCAGATGGAAATTTTGTTTCTGCAGCAGATGTATGGAATGAAAAGAAACTAGAAGAATTGTTTAATCGTCTCAATCCTAAACGTGCTCTTCGATTGGCGCGTACAAAGAAAGAAGAAACACAGTCAAAGAAATAAAAAGTTCCCGTGATCTTTTGATCACGGGATTTGTTTTATTCACTAAAGAAAAATGGCGGCGCATATTTTTTAAGACTCTCAAAACAAGCTTGCGCTTTTGTAGCATCTTCACAGATAATCATGCAGACATCGTCTCCACAAAGGGTTGCAACGATATCTGGAAAGGCCAAGGAATCAATTACAGATCCAAATGATTGGGCTAAACCGGGTAAAGTTTTCAAAATAACCTGGTGTTGCACAGGACGCAGCATAACAAGAGCGTCTTCCATATAATTTTCAAGACGTTTTTCCCATTTGGAGATGGACCCTGTATTTAGTACATAATAAGAATTATCCTCTTCGCGCACTTTTGAAAGGTTCATGGTTTTGATATCGCGTGATAAGGTAGCCTGAGTAACTTGGATATCATTTTCCGCTAATAAGGCTTGTAATTCAGCTTGTGTATGGATTTTGTTTTTTGAAACGAGGGCGCGGATAAGTTGGTGTCTGTGTTCTGATTTGTTCATAAAGTAAGTACTCCTTTTACAAGGTACAGTAGCGTGGACTGAACGAAAATGTCAGTCGGGTGGTAGGCGGTATTGTCACGTATGATGATTTTAAAGTCAGTAGGATAAAGAACTAGATGGAGAGATTCTCCTTCTTTTAACTTGTCACTAGTTGCGTGCAGATAAACTGGGTAGCAATCCGTTCATCTACATTGATGTTCTTTAATGACAGTGAATCATTCAATTTGGGTAGCTTTTTGTCACGGCGTTTTGTGAATTCACTCTAAATGTAATTCACAGAGATTTCCAACATGTGGTCTAGTAGCGTGTATGATAAATGGTTACACATATTGGTTAGAGGGAGTATCTTTTATCCAAGTTCTATCTAGGGGTTTCTAAAATGCTTTCAGACGAACTGGATTTGATACGAAGTTTATGTTTGATTCGACTGTTCAAGTGGAAAGCCTTGGTTATAGGAAGTTCAATGGTCAAATTCATTGACTTTTCCTCTGAATACTTCCATATTGAAAGTCTGGTAGATTATACCTTTTGACAAGGTAGGATAAGATTAGACTGTGCTAAATCAACAGTCAAGTGATAGTCTGTATTATCTCGAATTGTAATCTCAAAGTCTGTTGTGTAGAGAACCAAGCGGAGAGTGTCTCCTTCTTTAAGTTTGTAGATAGTTGGTTGAAGCTCTAGTTTGAAGTCCATCCATTCATTTGGTTGGATTTCTTCAATAGTCAGGAGATTGGTTCGATTTTGAAGATTAAGGTAGCCTTTGGTGATGACACGTTGGTCACTTGGGTTGAATGGCAGTTCACAGAGATTTTCTAACATGTGGTAACGACCATTATCAATGGTTCTAGCACTTAAAACCGCTGGATAAGGTTGCAGATATTTCTTTTGTCCAAGTTCTAACAGTTGGGCTGATAATAAGCCCTTGTTCGTACTCGATTTGACACGAAGTTTTAGCTCCACTCGCCCATTTAAGTGAATGTCTTGACTTACTGGAAGGTCAATGGTGATCTGATTGGCTTTTCCTTGGTAAAGTTCGGTGTTGAAGGTCTGGTAAGTCTTACCATAACGATCAAAATCTTTTTGATCATACTGGTTTTGAATCACTTTTTCTTCAGTTCCAAGAGAGAAGCTATGCAGTTCATCCCGTTTGCCAAAGTTATCAAGACCTTGCCATCTTTGCGGTGCGATATTGTTCTGCCAGATGACAGTCGGAAGTTGATAGCCTGAGTCAAGTCCTAACAATTTATTACTTAACAAGGCATTCATGGACTCGCGGAAGTCGATCGACTGCCAGTTATTCATATAAACATGGGCACCATGATGGAAAAAGAGGTGCTTATTGATATGGCTAGGAAGGGCATGAAACATCTGGTAAACATGAAGAGGTTTGACGTTCCAATCCTGGGAACCATGCGTAAAGACGACCTCAGCTTGAACCTTGTGAGCATTGAGCAGATAGTTGCGGTCATGCCAAAACTGATTGTAGTCACCAGTCTTGCGATCGAGTTTCTCTTTAACCTTTTCTAAGTCCGTTTGATGAGCTTCATTGCCACGAATATAGTCACCGGCTTGGAGGTTGCGAGAGTAGGTCAATTCAGCAAGTGAGTCAAAATCCTCACCTGGATAGCCCCCTGGGCTGGTCACTAGACCATTTTCCCGATAGTAGTTGTACCAAGAGGAAATACCTGCTTCTGCGATGATCACTTCCAAGCCATCAACACCAGTGGTGGCGAGACCATTGGACATGGTACCTAGATAGGAAATTCCTGTTGTTGCGACTTTGCCGTTTGACCAGTCAGCCTTGACTTGGCGCTTGCGCGTGTGGTCCGTGAAAGCACGGCAACGACCATTGAGCCAATCAATGACATTTTTATAGGCCTCAATCTGCTGGTAGTCCCCATTGGTCATGAGCCCTTGGGAATCCCTGGTCCCAACACCCGATACATAGAGATTGGCAAATCCACGTGGGAGGAAGTAGTCATTTAGAGTATATGAGCTATTGATATGAGATAGCTTTTCTTCAGCTTCTGTGACAACTTCTGCTTGACCATGAGGTTCGACTAAATTCAGCTTAGGTTCTTCAAGTTCAATGGTATGGGGCGGTTTGACCTCAAGCTCTCCCTCCATTTTATAGAGAGCCTTGTCACTGGCTTTGTCGTTGGTCCCTTGGTGGTAAGGGCTGGCAGTCATGACTGAAGGAATCTGTCCATCATAACGCGGGCGAATAATGCTGACCTTGACTAAGTCAGGGAGTCCGTCTTTATCAGTATCCACACGGCTCTCGACATATACGACTTCACGAATGACATTGTGAGTAGAGAAGGTTGCCAAGCTCTTACCATTAAAGTAGTGGTAGTGATTGTCTTCTGAAATGAGTCCATCACTAACAAGCTGATCGATGAGCGTATTTCCTTTTTTCGTTCGCGTATTGAGTAACTGATAAAGATTTTCAATGAGATCTCCATAAACAATAGGAAAACCAGTTTCTTTACGAAACTGTTCGGAATCTTCAAAGTCAACAAGATAGCTAAATCCTAAAAGTTGAAAAACTACTGTGTAGAAAATCTCCGCAGTTAACTCACGGTCTGACTGGAAAAAGGTTACTAAATCTGTTTCTTTATCCGCAGCCAAAGTCGACAAGGAATAATCCGTGTTAGAATAAGTGAAAAAACTCCAACGAATGAAGTCTTCAAACTGTCTTTTTAAGGACAGTTGGGGTGACAGCTTTAGACCAAGACCTTCTAATTCCTCAAATCGTTGAGAACTAGTGGTTGGTTGGTAGCTGAATTGATTAAAACGCATGTTTCTCTCCTTTGAAAACAACTAAATTTATTATATCAAAAAAGAGGGAAAAATGGAATAAATAAACTTAAATGAAATAAATTTCTTAAACCAGCATATCAATTTGGTAAGTTATTATAAAATGCTGAATAAATACCATAGGAATAAGCCTTTTCTAGAGATTTTTATATGTAAAATTGCATATAGCTCCTATCTTTATTATACTTTGTTTGGTATAAATATATCTAAATTTACATTTAAAACTATCATATAATATTAATTTTTTATTTATTTTCTTCCTTTTAATAGAGAATGAATAGAGAAGAATTTAACACTAAGAAGAGAAGAAGTTTGTAACTGATGATATTGAAAAGAAAGTGCAGAGTTGCTTCAATATCCAGCTTAAAATGGTATAATAGTGGTAAAACGAAAGCAAGGAGGAGAAGAAATGATTACACAGCTCGACACCAAGACTGTTTATAGTTTTATGGAAAGTGTGGTTTCGATTGAAAAATATGTACAAATGGCTAAAGAATACGGCTATTCTCACCTTGCTATCATGGATGTGGATAATCTCTATGGAGCCTATCATTTTCTAGAAGCGACTCGTAAGCATTGCATTCAACCTTTAGTCGGTCTAGAAATGACCTTGGTCAAAGATGAGGAGAATCTCTCTCTACGTTTTCTAGCCCTATCCACTAAAGGTTATCAAGAGTTGATGAAGTTATCCACTTTAAAAATGACTGGACGGAAAAATTGGTCTGACTTCACCTCCCACCTCGAAGATGTGGCTATTATTGTTCCCTATTTTAATGGGGTCGAACAGCTGGATTTGGGGGTTGATTATTTTATCGGTGTTAGTCCAGATACTCCTCAAGAAGTATTTACCAGACCCATTCTTCCACTCTATCAAGTCAACTCTTTTGAAAAAGAAGACCTACAGGTTTTACAAATCTTGTCAGCAGTCAAGGACAATGTCAGTCTGAGAGATGTGGATCTACATTCACAACAGGGGATTTTTTTACCTGCCTCAGACTTGGAAGCACGGTTTAAAAATCGCTTCCCTCAGGCACTTGCCAATCTCCAAGGTCTGATAGAGAATGTAAGCTATCAAATCGACACAAGTTTAAAACTCCCTCGCTTTAATCCTGAAAGACCAGCAGTAGAAGAACTTCGAGAGAGGGCTGAGCAAGGCTTGAGTGACAAGGGGTTGGCCTCAGCTATTTATCATGAGCGACTAAATGAGGAGTTAGCTGTGATTCATGATATGGGCTTTGATGACTATTTCCTAGTTGTTTGGGATTTGCTCCGTTTTGGACGTTCCCAAGGATACTATATGGGAATGGGGCGTGGTTCTGCGGTTGGTAGTCTGGTGGCTTACTCACTTGATATCACAGGGATTGATCCGGTTGAAAAGAACTTGATTTTCGAGCGCTTTTTAAATCGTGAGCGCTACACCATGCCCGATATCGATATCGACATTCCTGACCTCTATAGACCAGAGTTCATTCGCTATGTTCGTGATCGCTATGGCAGTCAACATGTGGCACAGATTGTCACTTATTCGACCTTTGGAGCAAAACAGGCAATTCGTGATGTTTTCAAACGTTATGGTGTCCCTGAGTACGAATTAACCAATATTACGAAAAAAATCAGTTTTCGAGATACGCTAACGACAGCCTATGAAAAGAATCTACAGTTTAGGCAGGTCATCAATAGCAAAATGGAATATCAAAAAGCTTTTGAGATCGCTCGAAAGATTGAAGGGTATCCTCGTCAGACTTCTATCCATGCAGCTGGAGTCGTTATGAGTGACCAAGACCTGACAGACTATATCCCACTCAAATACGGTGAGGATATGCTGATCACCCAGTATGATGCTCATGGTGTTGAAGCCAATGGACTTCTAAAAATGGATTTCCTAGGTCTGCGTAACCTAACTTTTGTCCAAAAAATGCAGGAATTATTGGCTGAGTCAGAAGGTGTTCATCTGAAAATCGAAGAGATTGATTTGGAAGACAAAGAAACTCTGGCCCTCTTTGCTGCTGGAAATACCAAGGGGATTTTCCAATTTGAACAACCTGGCGCCATTCGGCTCTTGAAACGAGTTCAGCCGCAAGTCTTTGAAGAGGTAGTAGCAACGACATCCCTCAATAGACCGGGGGCAAGTGATTATATTGATAATTTTGTCGCTCGTAAGCATGGTAAAGAAAAGGTGACGGTGTTAGACCCTGCCTTAGAAGACATCCTTTCATCAACCTACGGTATTATGCTCTATCAAGAGCAGGTCATGCAGGTAGCTCAACGCTTTGGAGGATTCAGTCTTGGTAAAGCCGACATTCTCAGACGTGCCATGGGTAAGAAAAATGCCAAAGAGATGCATCTGATGAAGGAAGATTTTATCACAGGAGCTATGAAATTGGGGCATACAGAAGAAAAGGCCAACCAAGTTTTTGCAGTGATGGAAAAGTTTGCAGGCTATGGATTTAACCGATCCCACGCTTATGCCTACTCAGCACTGGCATTCCAACTAGCTTATTTCAAGACACACTATCCTGCTATTTTCTTTCAAGTTATGTTGAACTATTCTAGCAGTGATTACATTGTAGATGCATTGCAGATGGGCTTTGAAGTAGCTCCCTTAGCAATCAACAGCATTCCCTATCATGATAAAATTGCTCAGAAGAAAATCCATCTTGGTCTAAAAGCCATTAAGGGAATGCCAAGAGATTTGTCTTACTGGATTATTGAAAATCGTCCTTTCTCAAGCATTGAAGATTTTGTCACACGTCTTCCCAAGAATTACAAGAAATTGTCGCTTTTGACGCCTTTGGTTGAACTAGGACTTTTTGATGAATTTGACAAGAATCGCCAGAAAATCTTAGTGAACCTACCAAACTTATTTGTCTTTGTTGAGGAGTTAGGTGGACTCTTTGCGGATACAAATTATAGTTGGACTGAAGCTGATGATTTTACTGAGGCAGAGAAATTTTACAAAGAGCAGGAACTGATTGGGGTAGGTATCAGTCCCCATCCTCTCCAAACTCTTGCCAAACAAGCCCTATATCCGACCACTCCAATCACTAATCTAACCGAGGGAGCTCAAGCCACTCTCCTAGTTGAAGTGCAAAAGATTAAAGTGATTCGAACCAAGAAAGGCGAGAGTATGGCTTTTCTACAGGTTCATGATAGTAAGTCTCGGATGGATGTAACTGTATTTTCAGACCAATATAGAAAATTTGCTTCCAATTTATCCGAAGGGAAATTTTACTACATCAATGGCAAAGTTCAATCTCGAGATGGTCGTCTGCAAATGATTGCACAAGATTTGAAAGAAGCAGTGGCGGAACGATTCTGGATTCAAGTTAAAAATCATGAAAATGATAAAGAGATTTCAAATATCCTAGAACAATACAAAGGCCCAATCCCTGTCATTATCAGGTATGAAGAGGAAGGAAAAACGGTTGTTTCTACAAAACATTTTGTAAGAAAAGATTCTGCTCTAGAGGAAAAATTAGAGGTAATTGCTATGAAAACGATTTATCGCTAAAAATACGGAAAATAGAAGAATTTTCGATTTAAATGTGGTATAATCAGTAAGAATGTTAAAAGAAAAAGGAGCATAAACCAAATGAAACGTATTGCTGTTTTGACCAGTGGTGGAGACGCCCCTGGTATGAATGCTGCCATCCGTGCAGTAGTTCGCCAAGCAATCTCAGAAGGAATGGAAGTTTTTGGTATCTATGATGGATACGCAGGTATGGTTGCCGGTGAAATTTATCCACTTGATGCTGCTTCTGTGGGAGACATCATTTCACGTGGTGGTACTTTCCTTCACTCTGCTCGTTACCCTGAGTTTGCACAGCTTGAAGGCCAACTTAAAGGGATTGAGCAATTGAAAAAACACGGTATCGAAGGAGTCGTAGTTATCGGTGGTGATGGTTCTTATCATGGAGCTATGCGCTTGACTGAGCATGGATTCCCTGCTATTGGACTTCCAGGTACAATCGATAACGATATCGTAGGTACTGACTTTACAATCGGATTTGATACTGCAGTTACGACTGCAATGGATGCGATTGATAAGATTCGTGATACATCATCAAGTCACCGTCGTACTTTCGTTGTTGAAGTAATGGGACGTAACGCTGGTGATATCGCTCTTTGGGCTGGTATCGCAACTGGTGCTGATGAAATTATCATCCCTGAAGAAGGCTTCAAGATGGAAGATATCGTAGCTAGTATCAAAGCTGGTTATGAGCACGGTAAAAAACACAACATTATCGTTTTGGCTGAGGGAGTTATGTCAGCAGCTGAATTTGGTCAAAAACTAAAAGAAGCAGGAGACACTAGTGACCTTCGTGTAACAGAACTTGGTCACATCCAACGTGGTGGATCACCAACTGCGCGTGACCGTGTCTTGGCATCACGCATGGGGGCACACGCTGTTAAACTTCTTAAACAAGGAATCGGTGGTGTCGCTGTTGGTATCCGTAACGAGAAAATGGTTGAGAATCCAATTCTTGGAACAGCAGAAGAAGGAGCTTTGTTTAGCTTAACAGCTGATGGCAAGATCGTTGTTAACAACCCTCATAAAGCTGATCTTGAACTTTCTGATTTGAACAAGAGCTTGTCCTAATCAACTTTCATTAATTTGGTAACATGACCATAAAAGGTCGAATTATATAAAGGAGTCACAAAAATCATGAACAAACGTGTAAAAATCGTTGCAACTTTAGGTCCTGCGGTTGAAATCCGTGGTGGTAAAAAATTCGGTGAAGACGGATACTGGGGTGAAAAACTTGACGTTGAAGCTTCAGCTCAAAATATTGCTAAATTGATTGAAGCAGGAGCAAACACTTTCCGTTTCAACTTCTCACACGGTGACCACCAAGAACAAGGTGAGCGTATGGCAACTGTTAAACTTGCTGAAAAACTTGCAGGTAAAAAAGTTGGTTTCCTTCTTGATACTAAAGGACCTGAAATCCGTACAGAATTGTTCGAAGGTGAAGCTAAAGAGTACTCATACAAAACTGGTGAAAAAATCCGTGTTGCAACTAAACAAGGTATCAAATCAACTCGTGATGTGATTGCTTTGAACGTTGCTGGTGCCCTTGACATCTACGATGATGTTGAAGTTGGTCACCAAGTTTTGGTTGACGATGGTAAACTTGGTCTTCGTGTATTCGCAAAAGACGATGCAACTCGTGAATTTGAAGTAGTCGTTGAAAATGACGGTATCATTGCTAAGCAAAAAGGTGTAAACATCCCTAACACTAAAATTCCTTTCCCAGCTCTTGCTGAACGTGATAACGATGATATCCGTTTCGGTTTGGAACAAGGTATCAACTTCATCGCTATTTCATTTGTACGTACTGCAAAAGACGTTGAAGAAGTTCGTGCAATCTGTGAAGAAACTGGTAATGGTCACGTTCAATTGTTTGCGAAAATCGAAAACCAACAAGGTATCGATAACTTGGATGAAATCCTTGAAGTAGCTGATGGTATCATGATCGCCCGTGGTGACATGGGTATCGAAGTACCATTCGAAATGGTTCCAGTTTACCAAAAAATGATTATCACAAAAGTAAATGCAGCTGGTAAAGTCGCTATCACAGCAACAAACATGCTTGAAACTATGACTGAAAAACCACGTGCAACGCGTTCAGAAGTATCAGACGTGTTTAACGCTGTTATCGACGGAACCGACGCTACAATGCTTTCAGGTGAATCTGCAAATGGTAAATACCCACTTGAGTCAGTAACAACAATGGCTACAATTGACAAGAACGCTCAAACTCTTTTAAAAGAATACGGTCGCTTGTCGTCTGTTAACTTGTCACGTAATTCTAAGACTGAGGTTATGGCTTCAGCTGTTAAGGATGCGACAAACTCTATGAATATCAAGTTGGTGGTTACTCTTACTAAGACAGGTCACACTGCTCGTTTGATTTCTAAATACCGTCCAGATGCTGATATCTTGGCAATCACTTTCGATGAATTGACTCAGCGTGGTTTGATGCTTAACTGGGGAGTTATCCCAGTAACAACTGATCGCCCATCAAACACTGATGATATGTTTGATCTCGCTGAAAGAATTGCAGTTGAGCAAGGTTTGGTAGAATCTGGTGACGATATCGTTATCGTTGCAGGTGTGCCACTTGGAGAAGCTGTTCGTACAAACACAATGCGTATCCGTACAGTACGTTAATCTAACACAAAAACCTATCATTTCAGGCTGAAAAGCTTGAGTGATAGGTCTTTTTTTATCAAAATGAGATGGTATTTAGTAAATAGGAATGGGAAAAAACTGAAAATTATGGTATAATAGAATGAAAAGACCTTTTTAGTAAATTTTGAAAGAGTAAAACATGAGAAAAATTGTCATCAATGGTGGACGTCCATTGCAAGGTGAGATCACCATTAGTGGTGCTAAAAATAGTGTTGTAGCGCTTATTCCAGCTATTATCTTATCAGATGATATTGTCACTTTAGATTGTGTTCCAGATATTTCAGACGTTGCTAGTCTTGTCGAAATCATGGAAATTATGGGGGCGACTGTTAAGCGTTATGAGGATGTCTTGGAGATTGATCCAAGAGGTGTTCAGAACATTCCTATGCCTTATGGCAAGATTAATAGCTTGCGTGCTTCTTATTATTTCTACGGAAGTCTTTTAGGTCGCTTTGGTGAAGCTACAGTTGGACTTCCTGGTGGATGTGATCTGGGACCTCGTCCGATTGACCTTCACTTAAAAGCATTTGAAGCCATGGGTGCTAAGGTCAGCTATGAGGGAGATAATATGAATTTATCTGCCCAAGGTAAGGGACTTCATGGCGCAAGTATTTACATGGATACCGTCAGCGTTGGAGCAACGATTAACACCATGATTGCTGCGGTTAAAGCTAAGGGACGCACTGTCATTGAAAATGCGGCTCGTGAACCAGAAATTATCGATGTTGCTACCCTTTTGAACAACATGGGGGCCCATATTCGTGGTGCAGGGACTGATATTATCATTATTGATGGTGTCGAGAAACTTCATGGAACTCGTCACCAAGTAATCCCAGACCGTATCGAAGCTGGAACCTATATTTCACTTGCTGCGGCGGTAGGAAAAGGAATTCGCATTAACAACGTTCTCTATGAACATTTAGAAGGCTTTATCGCCAAACTAGAGGAAATGGGCGTTCGTATGACGGTCTCAGAAGACAGTATCTTCGTTGAAGAACAGTCTGATTTGAAGGCCATCAATATCAAAACAGCTCCCTATCCAGGGTTCGCAACCGATTTGCAACAGCCTATCACGCCACTTTTACTAACTGCCCAAGGTCGTGGAACGATTATTGATACGATTTATGAGAAACGTGTCAATCATGTCTTTGAGTTAGCAAAAATGGATGCGGATATTACGACTACAAACGATCACATTATTTACAACGGTGGTCGTAAGTTACACGGGGCAAGTGTAAAAGCTACAGACTTGCGAGCTGGTGCTGCACTTGTCATCGCTGGTTTGATGGCTCAAGGTCAGACTGAAATTACGAATATTGAGTTTATCCTTCGTGGCTACTCAGATATTATTGAAAAATTGCGTAGTCTTGGAGCGGATATTACACTCGTTGAAGACTAAGCCGTTGAGGTGATTATGAATATTTGGACCAAATTAGCAATGTTTTCTTTTTTTGAAACGGAGCGCTTGTATTTGCGTCCTTTCTTTTTTAGTGACAGTCAAGCGTTTTTCGAGATTGCTTCAAACCCTGAGAATTTACAGTTTATTTTTCCCAGTCAAGCAAGTTTGGAAGAAAGTCAGTACGCCCTTGCTAACTATTTTATGAAGAATCCTCTGGGTGTTTGGGCAATTTGTCTCCAAGGAAATCAGGAAATGATTGGCTCCATTAAATTTGAAAAAATCGATGAAATCAAAAAAGAAGCAGAAATTGGTTACTTTTTAAAAAAGGATTCTTGGTCACAAGGTTTTATGACAGAAGTGGTTACAAAGCTTTGTCAGCTTTCCTTTGAAGAATTTGGTTTAAAACAATTATCCATCATCACTCATTTGGAGAATCAAGCTAGTCAAAAAGTAGCCTTAAAATCGGGCTTTAGCCTCGTACGACAGTTTAAGGGGAGCGATCGCTATACACGAAAAATGAGGGACTATCTTGAATTTCGATACATAAAAGGAGAATTCAATGAGTAAACACCAGGAAATTTTGTCCTATCTGGAAGAGTTGCCAATTGGAAAGAGAGTTAGTGTTCGCAGTATTTCCAATCACCTAGGTGTTAGTGACGGAACAGCCTACCGAGCTATCAAAGAAGCTGAAAATCGTGGCATCGTTGAAACTCGGCCACGTAGTGGAACCATACGAGTCAAGTCCCAGAAAGTGGCTATTGAGAGACTAACCTATGCTGAAATTGCTGAAGTCACCTCCTCTGAAGTTTTAGCTGGTCAGGAAGGGCTTGAGAGAGAGTTTAGTAAATTCTCCATTGGGGCTATGACAGAGCAAAATATCCTGTCCTATCTCCATGATGGCGGTCTTTTGATTGTAGGTGACCGTACTCGTATTCAACTTTTAGCCTTGGAAAATGAAAATGCAGTCCTCGTTACGGGTGGTTTTCATGTGCAGGACGATGTTCTTGAGTTGGCTAATAAAAAAGGGATTCCAGTTCTGAGGAGTAAACATGATACTTTTACAGTAGCGACCATGATTAACAAAGCCCTCTCAAATGTTCAAATCAAAACCGATATTCTGACAGTCGAAAAGCTCTATCGTCCCAGTCATGAGTATGGTTTTTTGAGAGAAACGGATACGGTCAAAGATTATCTAGACTTGGTCCGTAAGAACAGAAGTAGTCGTTTCCCAGTCATTAACCAACACCAAGTGGTTGTTGGGGTTGTTACCATGCGTGACGCAGGAGACAAGTCTCCCAGCACGACGATTGACAAGGTGATGACAAGAAGTATCTTCGTAACAGGTTTAGCGACCAATATTGCCAATGTCAGTCAACGAATGATTGCAGAAGACTTTGAGATGGTTCCCGTTGTCAGAAGCAACCAAACCCTACTCGGTGTCGTAACACGACGAGATGTCATGGAAAAGATGAGCCGTTCTCAAGTTTCTGCTTTACCGACTTTTTCAGAGCAAATCGGGCAAAAACTCTCTTATCATCATGATGAAGTCGTTATTACTGTTGAGCCCTTCATGCTGGAGAAAAATGGTGTCCTTGCTAATGGAGTCTTGGCTGAAATCCTCAACCATATGACCCAAGACCTCGTTGTCAATAGCGGGCGCAATCTTATCATTGAGCAGATGTTGATTTATTTCTTGCAGGCTGTGCAGATAGATGATACTCTGCGGATTCAGGCTCGGATTATTCACCACACGAGACGTTCAGCTATTATTGATTATGATATTTATCATGGTCATCAGATTGTTTCAAAAGCAAATGTTACGGTTAAAATTAATTAGAATCTAGGAGAAAAAATGATAACTTTAAAATCAGCACGTGAAATCGAAGCCATGGACAAGGCTGGTGATTTCCTAGCAAGTATCCATATTGGCTTACGTGATTTGATTAAGCCAGGCGTAGATATGTGGGAAGTAGAAGAATATGTTCGTCGCCGTTGTAAAGAGGAAAATTTCCTTCCTCTACAGATTGGAGTAGATGGTGCAGTCATGGATTACCCCTATGCCACTTGTTGCTCTCTCAACGACGAAGTAGCTCACGCTTTTCCACGTCATTACATCTTGAAAGATGGTGACTTGCTCAAGGTTGATATGGTACTGGGTGGTCCGATTGCCAAATCTGACCTCAATGTATCTAAACTCAACTTCAACAATGTTGAGCAAATGAAAAAATACACCCAAAGTTATACTGGCGGTTTAGCTGACTCATGTTGGGCTTATGCGGTCGGTACACCGTCTGAAGAAGTGAAGAACTTGATGGACGTGACCAAGAAAGCTATGTATGTAGGGATTGAGCAAGCAGTCGTTGGAAACCGTATTGGCGATATCGGTGCGGCCATTCAAGAATACGCTGAAAGTCGTGGTTATGGTGTAGTGCGTGATTTGGTTGGTCACGGAGTTGGTCCAACTATGCACGAGGAGCCAATGGTCCCTAACTACGGTGTTGCAGGTCGTGGTCTCCGTCTCCGTGAAGGAATGGTGTTGACTATTGAACCCATGATCAATACTGGGGATTGGGAAATTGATACAGATATGAAAACTGGCTGGGCTCATAAAACCATCGATGGCAGCCTATCTTGTCAATATGAACACCAGTTTGTGATTACAAAAGACGGTCCTGTTATCTTGACAAGTCAAGGTGAAGAAGGAACGTATTAAAACGAAAGGGGCATAGCTCCTTTTTTTATGTCAAATTTTATCAAAATAAATAAGCGTAGCGGACTTCTTACAAATTTATTCTTTTGTAGTAAAATAGGATTAGAATTTTGAGAAAGTAGGTAATTCGTTGGAGTCGATTATATTTCTAGTATCCGTTTTTTTAGCAGGTATCCTGTCCTTCTTTTCACCCTGCATCTTTCCTTTGCTACCTGTCTATGCTGGTATTTTACTGGATAATCAGGGAAATTCGAAAAGCTTTCGCTTTTTTGGAAGAGACGTTGCATGGTCAGGTTTAATTCGAACCTTGTGCTTTATTGCTGGAATCTCCCTCATTTTCTTTATTTTAGGATTTGGAGCTGGATTCCTAGGGCACATGCTCTATGCAGACTGGTTTCGTTATGCTATGGGAATAGTCATTATTCTTTTAGGGCTTCACCAGATGGAAATCTTGCATTTCAATAAACTGGAAGTTCAAAAGACAGTCACCTTCAAAAAATCACAGTCGAATCACTATCTGTCAGCCTTCTTGCTTGGGATAACCTTTAGTTTTGGTTGGACCCCTTGTATCGGACCAGTCTTAAGTTCAGTCTTGGCTCTTGCAGCTTCAGGAGGCAATGGTGCTTGGCAAGGAGCTGTGTTAACATTAGTATATACATTGGGAATGGCCCTTCCTTTCATTGTTTTGGCCTTGGCTTCGGGCTGGATTATGCCCTATTTTAGTAAATTAAAACCCCATATGATTCTACTAAAGAAAATCGGGGGAGCTTTGATTATTTTGATGGGATTATTATTAATGCTAGGGCAGTTAAATGCCTTGTCAGGAATTCTTGGATAAAAGGAGAAGAAAATGAAAAAAGTTATTTTTGCTGGATTGAGCCTCATGTCTCTATTCTTGTTGATTGCTTGTGGTGAAAAAGAAACCAAACAGACAAGCAGTCCAAAACAACCTGCTGTACAACAAATCGCAGTCGGTAAGGATGCGCCAGACTTTACCTTGCAGTCTATGGATGGCAAAGAAGTCAAGTTATCAGACTATAAAGGGAAAAAGGTCTATTTAAAATTCTGGGCTTCTTGGTGTGGACCATGCAAAAAAAGCATGCCTGAGCTGATGGAATTAGCTTCCAAACAAGATCGAGACTTTGAAATCTTGAGTGTCATTGCACCTGGTCTACAAGGTGAAAAAACAGTTCAAGACTTTCCAAAATGGTACCAAGAACAAGGTTACAAGGATATTCCAGTTCTATATGATACCCAAGCAACTACCTTCCAAGCCTACCAAATTCGTAGTATTCCAACGGAATACTTGATTGACAGTCAAGGTAAAATCGGAAAAATCCAATTTGGTGCTATTAGCAACGCTGATGCAGAAGCGGCTTTTAAAGAAATGAAATAAAGAAAAAATCGCGATTATTCGCGATTTTTTTATAGTTTTTCATTGATAAAGCGGATAAATTGATTCCACCAAACCTTCAAAAAGAAGGCTTTTTCTACTTTCTTTTCAGAAACCATTTCAAAAGATGGTTTGTCGGAAGTGAGATAGCCCTGGCCGACCAAATCCTGATCATCATAGGTCAGAGTACCAACAACCTTTCCTTCTTCTAGTGGAGCCATTTCTGATGTTGATTTCGGTGTGAATTGGAGAACTGGTGTAGTACCGCTTCCGATGCGTTGGACGATGGAAATGTCTGACTTAGCGACAGCTATCACACTATCTTCCTTACCATCAAGAACTGTTACTTTACTATCGTTGTATGCTTCACCTTTCTGAACGACAGTTTTTAAGGCAAAGTTTGCAGAAATATAATCTAAAAGTGCAGAAGTTGCAGTAAAACGTGCATAAGGGTTGGTATCTTGTTGATCTGCATTCAAAACAACCGTAATAATACGCATCCCTTTCTCGACAGTCGTTCCAACGAATGAAGCACCAGCTTTATCAGTAGTACCTGTCTTTAGTCCATCAATACCACCACGATAGGCAGGCATTCCCTCCAACATATAGTTGGTTGAGTGGATTTCAAGTCCTGCAAAGGTAGAAGTTGGTTTTTTTGTAATTTCCAAAACTTGAGGATAATCTCGGATGAGGTTACGAGCGACGATTGCAACATCGTAGGCACTCAACTTGTTTTCATCGTCTTTTTTAGAACCAGGATAGATATTATCGCCAAGGGTCTCATTATTTAAACCAGTTGTGTTTACAATAGTTGCATCTTGAATTCCCCATTCAAGAAGTTTAGCCCTCATCTTGTCTACGAAGTCTTTCTCAGAACCAGCAATCTTTTCTGCTAGTGCAATGGCAGCGCTGTTTGCACTGGATACCATTGTAGCCTCTAATAGTTGTTCAACAGTATAATTTCGAGCTTCCATAGGGACGTTACTCGCCTCAGAATTAGTTGTAAGTTTGTAAGGATAGTCCGAAATATCAACAGGTGTAGATAGGCTGATAGTTCCTTGATCCAGAGCTTCATAGACCAGATAAACTGTAACTAGTTTTGTAATAGAAGCAATTTCTACAGGCTGATTTGCATCTTTTTCATAGAGGATTTTTCCAGTTGTAGCCTCGACAGCAATGGCATGTTTAGCAGCAACATCAAACTCCTGAGCAGAAACAGTAGAAGCTGTTCCAAAAACAAAAAGTGTCATAAAAGATAAAATTATTTTTTTCATATTAGCTTTATTTTATCATAAAGAAAAAAAATATTCTCGCTTTTTTACTAAAGCCATCTTATCTTTTTCAGAAATATGGTAAAATAGAGAGAAGGAGGATACCTATGTTCCGTAGAAACAAATTATTTTTTTGGACAGCTGAAATTTTATTATTAACACTGATTTTCTATCTTTGGAGAGAAATGGGAGCCATTATTACTCCCTTTGTGACGGTTGTGAATACCATCATGATTCCATTTTTGCTTGGTGGATTTTTTTACTACATTACAAATCCAGTCGTTACTTTCTTAGAAAAGAGATGTAAGATCAATCGTCTAATTGGTGTCTTGGTCACTCTTTGTGCCTTGATTGGTGCTATCGTTGTGGGGGTCGTTTATCTCTTGCCGATTTTGATTAATCAGTTGACCAGCTTGATTATTTCTAGTCAAAATATCTATAGTAGACTACAAGATTTGATCATCGATTTGTCCATGAATCCAGTCTTCCAAAATATTGATATTCAAAAAACCATTCAACAGTTAAATCTATCCTATGTCGATATTCTCCAAAATATCCTTAACAGCGTTAGCAATAGTTTAGGAAGCGTTCTTTCAGCCTTGTTTAGTACAGTTCTGATTCTCATTATGACCCCTGTATTCTTGATTTATTTCTTGTTGGATGGTCATAAGTTGCTACCAATGTTGGAACGTACCGTCTTAAAACATGACAAATTGAATCTTTCTAGCCTTTTAACCAATCTCAATACAACCATAGCGCGCTATATCAGTGGAATTGCGATTGATGCGGTTATTATTGGATGTTTAGCCTATATTGGCTATAGCGTTATCGGATTAAAGTACGCCCTAGTTTTTGCTATTTTCTCTGGAATCGCAAATTTGATTCCTTATGTTGGTCCAAGTATTGGCTTGATTCCAATGGTGATTGCCAATGTGTTCACGGATCCTCATCGTATGTTGATTGCGGTTGCTTATATGCTTATTATTCAACAGATTGATGGGAATGTTCTCTATCCACGTATCGTTGGAGGAGTTATGAAAGTACATCCGATTACGATCTTAGTGCTCCTCTTACTGTCAAGTAATATCTACGGTGTCATAGGAATGGTCGTAGCAGTACCTACTTACTCCATTTTTAAAGAAATTACTAAGTTCCTAGCGAAATTATATGAAAACCATAAAGAAGCTAAGGAACTGGAAAAAACAGAATCAAATTAAAATCAGGGAAACCTGATTTTTTTGATGAAAATACTATCTCCAAACAAAATAAGTTTGAATTCATATTGCCACAAAGAAGCAGAAGAACAGGATTTGATAAGATTTAGATTAATTCACAAAATATGTGTAAAACACTTGCAATTTAGCAGAAATTTGATAAAATAGTAAGGAAAGTTAGACTGTATTGCCTACTGTCTATCTATAAAATATATTTTATTGGAGGCTTTTACTCAAATGGCAAAAGAAAAATACGATCGTAGTAAACCACACGTTAACATTGGTACTATCGGACACGTTGACCACGGTAAAACTACTTTGACTGCAGCTATCACAACTGTATTGGCACGTCGCTTGCCTTCAGCAGTTAACCAACCTAAAGACTATGCGTCTATCGATGCTGCTCCAGAAGAACGCGAACGCGGTATCACTATCAACACTGCGCACGTTGAGTACGAAACTGAAAAACGTCACTACGCTCACATCGACGCTCCAGGACACGCGGACTACGTTAAAAACATGATCACTGGTGCCGCTCAAATGGACGGAGCTATCCTTGTAGTAGCTTCAACTGACGGACCAATGCCACAAACTCGTGAGCACATCCTTCTTTCACGTCAGGTTGGTGTTAAACACCTTATCGTCTTCATGAACAAAATTGACTTGGTAGACGACGAAGAATTGCTTGAATTGGTTGAAATGGAAATCCGTGACCTCTTGTCAGAATACGACTTCCCAGGTGACGACCTTCCAGTTATCCAAGGTTCAGCTCTTAAAGCTCTTGAAGGTGACTCTAAATACGAAGACATCATCATGGAATTGATGAACACTGTTGACGAGTACATCCCAGAACCAGAACGTGACACTGAAAAACCATTGCTTCTTCCAGTCGAAGACGTATTCTCAATCACTGGACGTGGTACAGTTGCTTCAGGACGTATCGACCGTGGTACTGTTCGTGTCAACGACGAAATCGAAATCGTTGGTATCAAAGAAGAAACTCAAAAAGCAGTTGTTACTGGTGTTGAAATGTTCCGTAAACAACTTGACGAAGGTCTTGCTGGAGATAACGTAGGTGTCCTTCTTCGTGGTGTTCAACGTGACGAAATCGAACGTGGACAAGTTATCGCTAAACCAGGTTCAATCAACCCACACACTAAATTTAAAGGTGAAGTCTACATCCTTACTAAAGAAGAAGGTGGACGTCACACTCCATTCTTCAACAACTACCGTCCACAATTCTACTTCCGTACTACTGACGTTACAGGTTCAATCGAACTTCCTGCAGGTACTGAAATGGTAATGCCTGGTGATAACGTGACTATCGACGTTGAGTTGATCCACCCAATCGCCGTAGAACAAGGTACTACATTCTCTATCCGTGAGGGTGGACGTACTGTTGGTTCAGGTATGGTTACAGAAATCGAAGCTTAATTCGATTAAGTTCCCAGAAGAACAATTATTTAAGTCAGACACTAAAAGAATCTTGCCTTGCAAGGTTCTTTTTTCTTCTTACTCTATTTGAAGTGCTTCTACTCTAGCAGTATAATCGTTTTTTTGGTATAATAAAAGTTATGGAAATCGAAAAAACCAATCGTATGAACGCCCTTTTTGAATTTTATGCGGCGCTTTTGACAGACAAGCAGATGAACTATATTGAACTCTATTATGCTGATGATTACAGTCTTGCTGAGATTGCTGAAGAGTTCGGTGTCAGTCGTCAGGCTGTTTATGACAATATCAAGCGGACAGAAAAGATTCTAGAAGATTATGAGATGAAACTGCACATGTATTCGGACTACATTGTCCGTAGTCAGATTTTTGACCAGATCTTAGAGCGTTATCCCAAGGATGACTTTCTGCAGGAGCAGATAGAAATTTTAACAAGCATTGATAATAGAGAATAAGAGGAAGAAAAATGGCATTTGAAAGTTTAACAGAACGTTTACAGAACGTCTTTAAAAATCTACGTAAAAAAGGAAAAATTTCTGAGACTGATGTCCAAGAAGCAACCAAAGAGATTCGTTTGGCCTTGCTGGAAGCTGACGTTGCTTTGCCTGTTGTGAAGGACTTTATCAAGAAAGTTCGAGAACGTGCAGTTGGACACGAGGTCATTGATACCCTCAATCCAGCCCAACAGATTATCAAAATCGTTGATGAGGAATTGACAGCTGTTTTAGGTTCTGATACGGCAGAAATTATCAAGTCACCAAAAATTCCAACCATTATCATGATGGTCGGTTTGCAAGGGGCCGGTAAAACAACATTTGCTGGTAAGCTGGCTAATAAACTCAAGAAGGAAGAAAATGCACGTCCTTTGATGATTGCGGCAGATATTTATCGTCCAGCAGCCATCGATCAGCTGAAAACACTTGGACAACAAATCGATGTTCCTGTCTTTGCACTTGGAACAAAAGTGCCTGCTGTTGAAATTGTTCGCCAAGGTTTGGAGCAAGCGCAAGCCAATCACAACGACTATGTCTTGATCGATACGGCAGGGCGTTTGCAGATTGATGAGCTTTTGATGAATGAGCTTCGTGATGTTAAAGCACTGGCTCAGCCAAATGAAATCCTGCTCGTCATTGATGCCATGATTGGTCAGGAAGCGGCCAATGTTGCTCGTGAATTTAATGCTCAGTTAGAAGTGACTGGGGTTATTCTTACCAAGATTGATGGGGATACTCGTGGTGGTGCAGCTTTGTCTGTTCGTCACATCACTGGAAAACCTATCAAGTTCACTGGTACGGGTGAAAAGATAACAGATATCGAAACCTTCCACCCAGATCGTATGTCAAGCCGTATCCTTGGTATGGGGGATATGCTGACCTTGATTGAGAAAGCTTCTCAGGAATACGATGAGCAAAAAGCCCTTGAAATGGCTGAGAAGATGCGTGAAAATACCTTTGATTTCAATGATTTCATTGATCAATTGGATCAGGTGCAAAACATGGGGCCAATGGAAGACTTGCTCAAGATGATTCCAGGTATGGCTAACAACCCTGCCCTTCAAAATATGAAGGTGGATGAGCGCCAAATTGCGCGCAAACGTGCCATTGTATCTTCCATGACACCTGAGGAGCGTGAAAATCCCGATTTGTTAAATCCAAGTCGTCGACGTCGTATTGCTGCAGGTTCTGGAAATACCTTTGTTGAAGTCAATAAATTCATCAAGGACTTTAACCAGGCTAAACAGCTCATGCAGGGTGTCATGTCTGGGGATATGAACAAGATGATGAAACAAATGGGAATCAATCCCAATAACCTTCCAAAAAATATGCCAAATATGGGAGGGATGGATATGTCTGCCCTTGAAGGCATGATGGGACAAGGTGGAATGCCGGATATGTCAGGTCTCGGAGGAGCAGGCATGCCAGATATGATCCAGATGTTTGGTGGCGGACTCAAAGGTAAAATCGGTGAATTTGCTATGAAACAGTCTATGAAACGCATGGCCAACAAAATGAAAAAAGCGAAGAAAAAACGCAAATAAAAAAGGGAAGCAGAAGTGCTTTCCTTTTTGGTATAAAATATGTGCTTCCTATGATTAGGCAATTTTCTTAATTGAAAAATGACTAAATACAAAGAGAGATTTCAAAGCCTTGCATCCATTCGGATTTTACTGTGATTTCGATTTTTAAAGCATCTGCTAATTGTTTGACCAGATAGAGGCCCATGCCTGTTGATTTTTTCCTTGTCTCTCCTGAATCACCTGTAAATCCTTTTTCAAAGATATGAGGGAGGTCGCAAGCTTTAACTCCGCAGCCATTATCCCTAATAATCAGACTTGTACGTCCCTTGTCTTTTGATATATAAATATTGAGTTCGGGCTTGTCGGAGCTATATTTAATGGAGTTGGCTAGGATTTGAGAGAGGATAAATTCAAAACTGCGTTGATCGGTGTAGCAGATTCCTTGTATGTTTTCTACCTTAATCGTAAATTTCTTTTCTTTGAGCAAGGGATCAAAGTTTTCCAAAAGATCTTGGATACACTCTTCTAGGTCAAGGTATTCAAATAGAAAATCATTTTTCTCACTTTTCACCCTGTAGTAGAATAGGATCTGTGATACATTTTCTTGGATTTGCTTTTTCACATAGTCCAACTTAAAAGCTGTATCCTCAGGCAACTGGCCGCTTTGATTGTCCAAAAGGAGGGAAAGAAGCGACAGAGGGAGTTTAATCTCATGCGCCCATTTTTCAACATAGTCCTCATACTCGGCTAGTAATGAGTTGAGTTTTCCTATTTCAGCCTGCTTTTGATAAAGTGTATCTGCTATTTTTTCAATGCTTTCTTTTTCTGAGGCACTTGATAAATGCAATAATTCAAGCTCAGTATCCGTCTTGGGATTGGCTATGAAAGCTTTATAGGCAGATGATTTTTTTCTTTCTGTTCTTATAAGTAAGAATGATAGGATGAAAAAAAGCAGGACGGTGGCTAAAATATAGAGAAGGATGAGGGCTTGAAACATTCTCACATCTGAAAGCCAAAGCAGGACAGCTGTAAATAGATCAAATGCTAAGAGAACAAGTAACCAAGGCAGATAACTAGCTAGATATTTTAGATTATGTTTCATCTGGACTTACCTCTTCAAGCTTGTAACCAATACCTCTGACGGACTTGACTTGAAGGGCAATGCCAGCCTGTTTCATCACCTTTTTTAGCCTTGCAATGTTTACTTGTAGGGCATTTTCATCGATGAACTCAGTTGTATTCCACAGTTTCATACTTAGTTCTTCTTTTGTGATGACAGGAGCATTAGTAACCAATAAGGTTTCTAACAATTTCCCTTGATTTTGGGGGAGTAAAATCGAGTGTCCATTGATATAAAGGGTATAGGTCTGTCTATCCAGCAGAAAATTATCTTTTTCAAGTAGATTTCGTCTGCCTTCATAGCGTTTCAAGATATTTTCTATACGTGCCAAAAATCTTTCTTTCTTGAAAGGCTTTGTTAGATACTCATCTGCCCCTAATTTCAGGGCGTAAATCTCATCTTTTAGTTGTTCACGGGAGGTGAGAACCAATATGGGCACAGAGCGTTTGGACTTGAGATTTTTACAAATTTGAAAACCTGTTTCTCCCGGCAAATTCAAATCCAGTATGATTAAATCCGTATCGTATTGCAGTACTTGCTGGCTTGTATCTTTGAAGTCAGTCAACTTATCAACTTGATAACCCGTTTTCTCTAACAAAATAACAATTTCATCTCGAATCAAGGCTTCATCTTCAATAACCAGAATATGCTTCATACCGGTTCCTCCTTTTCCTAATTTATTTTACCTTATTCATCTCTTTTAGGTTCCATTAAGGATAACAAGTACTTGTTGCTATTTTTCTTTACAATTCTTATATAGATGACTTCAAATCCAGCCAAGAGCAGTACTATCAGCATGGCTGTGATAAATTTCTGCACCATGACCATTCTTGCGCTAGCCGGTACTATTCCTGTGAGGAGGGAGCTCACTCCGAAGCTACTACTGAGAAGTGCAAGGGCTATTGGCAGACCGAAATACCAGTTGATTTGTTTTTCTGACGATTTACAAAGAGTTTCGTAGTTAGCTCCAAGATGGATCAAGGTTTGATATCGTCTGTAGGATTGTCTTTGTCCCATCAAAAACTGGACGCCGATGATTGTATTTGCAACGACAAGGAAAATGATTGCCAGATAAATAGTAATATAGCTAGCAGAGATAATGTAAAATAATTGTCTTCCCATATTTTGTATATAACTTTCATAGCCAAGAGAAGTTTGATTCAGCTTTTCATTTGTATCTGAGATAGCTCTCATCAGGCCTTTTTCCTTGACTAGCTCAGGAGCCAAGATACCGCTGACATAGTTCGAATAGTGACCGTCTGTATAGTTCATAAAGACTTCATCTGTGACTATGAGGGCAACAGAGAGGGTGATTTCACGATCCGTTACAATCGGTAAAGACTGTACTTCGCCAATCAATTTTATATCATTTCCCATGACGTTGATTTGAGGATTTGTCTTTAGGACAGAGTTAACCAAGTTCTCATCAGGGAGAAAATCTTTTCCCATATACAAGTAGGCTTCCTTACTAGTTAATTCTAAAGGAGGGAGATTGGCAGCTTTTCTAAGTTCATTGTATTCGGAAACTGGTATGAGGTGGGAAGTAGTAGACTGTTTAAATCTTTGGAGCAAAATTTCCTTGTTCTTGCTGCCTTTTTGCTTTTTCAACTCATTGATGATCTCTTCGAAGGACACGGACTCGTTTTCTTTTGGTTTCCCGACTTTGATTTGTAGAATCTTTGAGAACTGTGATGCTAGTCCTTCTGCTTCAAGCTCTTTTTTAACTGTATTCACATCAATATTTTCATCTGATTCTTGCTTGCTATCTCTAAATGTATAATCCAATACGTGGGTTTGATTGCATGAATTGCCGCTTGCAATGGCAACACCTGCTCCAAAGAGGCATAAGGCAGAGAAGATTAAGAGGGAGCAGATGGCCAGTATAGTTGAGCGCTGGATAACTAATTCCTGAATCTGTCTAAAATTATAGGTATGGAGTTTTCGATTGCTACCAAGATTGACCAGAATGTCTATAAATAAACGCATACCAAAGAAGAGTAGTATAGTTCCTAGAGTTCCCAAGAGAACAGTGATGCCCATTGTTATGACATTTTCCCAAGCTCGTCCACTCATCCCCAAGTAATAGGCTGTTCCGAGAAGCAACATTCCGAGGACGGAAGCAAGAAGGTATACCCCCTTGGGAAGTAGTTTCTTCATACCAGAAGGAGAATAGGCAAGAAGATCTCCGATTTCCTTATTGGCTGTTTTTGCACTTAAAAGAACAAAGACGACTAATTTAACAGCTAGGAAGCCGATGACTGTATAGAGTAGAGCTGTAGTAGATAGAGAAAATTGATGTTCAATAATCCCTAGTCCCACAATTTTAGCGGTTATTAGGCTGATTAGTTCTGAAATCAAGATAGAAATTGGAAGGCCAATTCCAAGAGCAAGGACACTGTTTCTCAAATCCTCGAGCAGGAGTAGCAAGAACAGTTTGCTTCTTCGCATTCCCAGTGTGAGATAGACACCAAATTCATGTTTTCTCCTTTCCATCTGCATACTGCTTGCGAAGTAGACTAGAAAAAAGAGGATAAAGAGTGTTGCTACATAAAGAATCGGAATCATGCTAAAGAGTTTATTTACAGCGTCACTTTCTATTTGTTTTAGAAAGATCATCACATCTTGATGTGACAAAGAAAGGATGATGTAAAAGGAGATAATAGAAAGAATCATGGAACTGAAGTACAAGCCATTATTTTTTCGATCTCTCTTGCTATTTCTTGAGACTAATTTAGAAAACATTGCCATCACCTCCAGCTAGGGCCGCCATGACCTTTAGTATTCTGTGGTAGAAGTCTTCTTGACTTTCTCTTGGATAATCGCGACGGATTTCATGGAATAGTTTTCCGTCTTGGATAAACAAGATGCGGTTGCAATAGCTGGCAGCGACTGAATCGTGGGTCACCATGAGAATGGTGGTTTCTTCCGCTTGATTCATTTCGGATAATTTTTGCATCAAAATGGTCGCATTTTTTGAATCCAAAGCTCCTGTGGGCTCATCCGCAAATACAATCTTAGGGTCCAAAATCAAGGCACGAGCAGCAGCTACCCTTTGCCGTTGACCACCTGATAATTGAGATGGGAACTTATCCAGAAGTTCAGAAATATCCAGATATTGGGAAAGCAATTCTAACCGAACCTTGCTTTCGTTGGCATCGACCTTGTGCAAAGACAAGGGGAGTAAAATATTTTCTTTGGCTGTCAGATTATCCAAAAGCTCAAAATTTTGAAAGAGGTAGCCGATTTCCTTGCCACGATAATCAGCTAACTGACTACCTTTTAACTGACCTAAATCCTTTTCTTGCATTTGAATGGATCCGTCAGTTGGTTTGATAATGGTAGCGAGACAGTTAAGAAGGGTTGTTTTCCCAGAACCGCTACTCCCCATAATTCCTAAGAACTCACCTTTTACAACTTGGAAAGATATGCCGTTCAAGGCCTTGGTGCTATTCGGCTCTTTTCCATAATGCTTTGTTAATGATTCTACTCGTAAAATTGTTTCCATGTGAAACACCTCCATCTTTTGTTACTTTCATTATAGTATGAATCAGAGTAGAATAACACTTACGGATGATGTAAGAAATCTTTATCGCTGACATTTATAGTCAGGTTATTGGAGCTATACTTACTATATTATAGCATGGTTTCAGGGATTTAAAAAGGGGTGTTGAGAGTCGAGAAATTTTCTTAATATTGAAATTATAAAAAATAATACTACTGTAGTCCATGCTCCAGCAGTATTATTTATTATTTTATAGAAAATTCTATTCCCACTCAATTGAGACTGGTATATCCCTATCCCTTGTAAATCAAGGGTTTAGAAGGGTTATATACTTCAATGGGGGGGATTTTTCGGGGGGATTGATTTTTTCATATGTTGATTTCAATTAAATTTTACTCTTGTTTCTGATGCGGTTTGTATGGTAATTGCATTTGTAAGTAGTTGAGCTATCAATTTATCAGCACCACTGTACAAGTACTAATGATAGTCGGCTATCAGGAACATATTCATACGAAAAAAGCGGTATTGATGGTTCTGAAATGGGATTCGAAGACGAAGAATTGACATTGCATTACGAACTAAAAGTAAGTGGTGATGAAAACATATTTAATATCAATCTCCTTTCAGAGAGAGGCAATAATGTGAAGTACCTCTATTCCGAGAAAGTAGCTATTGATACAGACAAACAGATTATAAGTGATAACAATGGTACTGAGCTGAAATATTCAGTTTCTGGAGATTCTGTAACAATGCCTGATTTAGCAGGAGATAGTGGTGAAACAGTAACATTAAGTAAATAGAATAAACCAAAAAATAGAGCTTGATATGTAATCTATCAGGCTCTATTCTTGTAAGTTTGTAAGTAATATTTTATATTAATCATCTAATTACAGTTTTTTTACATTTTTTATTAATATTTCTGTATTGTCAATTAAAAATTTCCCATCATTATTACTAATAAACTCATTGATATATTTAAGAATACAAACATAATGATTATAGTAAACGTTATATGTATTTACATCTAAACAGAAGTGAGTTAAAGCAAATTTAACATGGTCAGTTCGTTTAATATCGGTGAAATCTACGATTTTTGCTCTATTGGCATCAATTTTCTTTCCTAGAGCATATCTATTTGGAATTTCGTTATTATCACTATTATGAATGATACTATAGTCATTCATAATGGGTGTATTTACTTTAAAATTTTCAAAAAAATGTTCTCTATTAATAAAAAGATTATGGGATTTTAATTCCTTAATTAATTTAATAATGGGTATATACAGGTTTGTGTTAAACATATTAATAGAGGTGATTCTATCTAACTCGTTTGTTAATATTTTAATTTGCTCGTCATAGCTTGTAAATAAGTTAAAACCCAGCAATTCATGCGAAAGTAGTCTATTTATTTCTGTAGGAGTCATATTTAAAACATTAGTAATTGCTTCAAAAGAGCAGACAGTTTCACTTCCATATAAAACCTTTATAATTCTTGATATGATATTAATAAAGCATGAATAGATTTTTATACTATAAAAGTCACTAACTTCTTGGACTTGTTCTAAAGTATAGTAATTCTTATCAATTATTTGTTTAAATATATCAGCTAACTTTTTCCTTGTTTCGGAAATATTGGATGTTTCATAAGTTAGAATTCGTCTATTACGTAAATCGAAAGGTAGTTCTGAAACATCGCCAAAATCAGAATTGAACACACAAATAACTCTATCCCACCCTAGACACTTTACTGCATATCCTAATTCAAATAATACGTTAGGGTTAGGAGTTCTTTTACCATTTAAACTACTGTTTATAATTGATATATCTGCTATAAATAGGCCACACTTATCAATTTTGGTTAATATTGAATCAACAATATCTGGACTACCTAGAACACCTTTTGTATCTCTGTCAATTTCAGTGATAAGAGAGTACGGAGAATCTTGGTTCATTTTTTTCAATGCTAATTTTATAGAATTCTCAATTAAATTTCTATTTGTTTTATTCGGTAAGTCAGATTGCCATGAAAAGAATATTGTAGTCATAAAAAGCTCCGATAGTTAATCAGTAGAATATTATTTGTGAATGAATTTGGTTAGCAATAACTACGATGTTTGAGTTCCTCATTTATTTTGATAATATAGAAAATTAATATGAGCAGAATGAGATGATATTCATACTCATATTGCTGAATAGAATCATAAATAGGTACTCCATGCAAATACTTATTTCTGATTCCCCAGCTATTGTCATATGATTTGTTATTTAGAACAAAATTCAAATAATTAATTTCTTGAATTGAAAATAAGGTATCCGAAAATATTAACCATCCATTATCAAGCATCCTATCAGCACTGAGTTTTTCAGATTCAGATAAAGATATACTATTAACAGAGCCATATAAGAATATTTTTTCTAAAAGACTTATTTGGGACATATCTTTAAAAGATATAACACCTGTATCATTTTGGCAAATTCCAGCTTCTATTAGTAGTTTTATGTAATCTATTTGATATTCATGAAAATTTGCATAACTCAAGCATTGTTGTGAAATTAATTCCTTAAAGTTGCTTCCTTTGTATTCCTCATTAATAAAATGAATAGGACTTTGGTCAGAGAATAATAAATTAACAATCTGTTGAATATTATTATCTAAATTATTCATTGAGAAGTATTTTCTTTTAGTAAAACTCTGCAAAGATTCAATTGAAGGAGTAGAAGTAATATTATACAAATTTACATCAATAAGCCCTTCTTCACTCAATAATTTGTATTGTTTTCTTAATGATTCTTCGATTCTAAAAAGTGTTGCTGTTTTATTTCCCGTTGTTTCTGAAATTGAAGGCACATCAAAATGTATCCAATCAATACCGTACTGATTAGTCAGGAAAATATCGAAAAACCAAGTAATGAAATCTTCAATTCTTAGACTGAATTTCTGTAGTATTTTTGATAAAGCAATCAGTTTCATCACGTATAGTTGATGCTTGACTGAGAAGTAAAAACCAAATTTATAGTGATTTCTAGTCGAAATGCCTAACGTTCTTTCAAGTACTCCCATCTCTAATTGAGGAAAGCTTGCTAATGCAAAAGTACCAACACTTGTGCTCAGTTCAAAGTCTTTACAAAAATAGTCTAATATATTTTGAAAATTATGTTTTTCAAAAAGTTTAGCACTATCTATAAAAGTTGATAATGTATATTCATATTGTTTTGGCCTAGCTCCACCTGTTGCGACTGCAATAGGATTATACAAACCTTTTTCAATTCCCTCAATATGAAGCTCCCTACTCTTTTTAATTGCGTAATAGTACGCTTCCTTCTTTGTATATACTCTAATATCAACTTGAATTCCAAAATCCTTATCATTAAAACTAGAATTAAATTCTTGAATTTTTTTGTCAATCAACAGTTTTTGTTTATCTGTAAGTTGAAAGTATCTATTCTTATCGAAACCTTTTATAGGGTTTCTTAAAATTTTTAAATAATTTATATTCACATCGGGGTCACAAATATATTTTTCAATTAAATCATTCCACTCTAAATTTGTGATATTACTTGGGATAACATTTTTACATGAATTTGAATCTACAAAATTATCGAGTAATATTTCAAGATGAGAGGGTGAACTCAGAAAAAATTGCTTAATGAAAGTAGGATACTTTTTTAGAAAATAGGTATTTTTTAAGAGATGACATAAATGTAGATTGGATTCTATAAAATATTGCACAAACTCTACTTCACTAATTTTTTGACCATAGTTAAATAATGTAAATATCTCAAAAAAGTCTTCACGATAGTTATATTCGCTTTGTAGAAGTTTTATGTTATTTAAAATCTCATCTTTCGGAGCAGAACCAAAATAATTATTTTGTAGTTGAATCATCGAAGGAAGAGATTTCTTTATTTCTTCAATATAGCTTAGCGACCAGTCAATTGAAAAAACCTCATTTTCTATGAATTTGATAATATTATAAAATTCAAGGGCTTCCAAAAAAGAATTTAGGCTATAAGAATTCGATAAATAAGCATCTAAAATTTCTTGAATTCTTGGAAAATAGAAACCGATAGATAAGTCATTTACATCATAAAATTTTACTCTAGAAATCATATATATTTTTTACATTTGAAAAATAAAATTACGTGCTATAAAAATACTTTGTACTTTTTATTATAAAAATCCCTCCAAAAATGTTGGTCAAAAAAAATTTTAACTAACTTTTCGGGGGGATTTAGGGGGGAATCAAACGAAGATACACTCTTTTTAGACTATTTTGTTCCTGCTAAACTGCTGTAGAATCGCTATTTTGAAGGTAAATCAAGCCTCTCCATTATTCCCACTCCACAGTTGCTGGTGGTTTACTTGTAATATCGTAGACGATGCGGTTAACGTGGTCTACTTCGTTAACGATACGTACAGAAATCTTTTGAAGGACATCCCAAGGAATTTTGGCAAAGTCAGCTGTCATACCATCGATAGAAGTGATTGCACGAATGGCGATTGTGTAATCATAAGTACGACCATCACCCATAACACCTACTGAACGAACGCCTGTGTTGACAGTGAAATATTGCCAGATATCGCGGTCAAGACCAGCTTTAGCGATTTCTTCACGTAGGATAGCATCAGACTCACGAACAGTTTCTAGTTTTTCTTCAGTGATTTCACCCATGACACGGATAGCGAGTCCTGGTCCTGGGAATGGTTGACGCCATACGATGTGGTCTGGCATACCAAGCTCTGTACCGAGGGCACGAACTTCGTCTTTATAAAGAGTGTTCAATGGTTCAATCAATTCAAACTGCATGTCTTCTGGAAGACCACCCACGTTGTGGTGTGATTTGATGGTTTGAGCAGTATCTGTACCAGACTCAATCACGTCAGTGTAAAGCGTTCCTTGAGCAAGGAATTTCACATCTTTTAGCTTACTTGCTTCGTCATCAAAGACATAAACAAACTCATTACCGATGATTTTACGTTTTTGTTCAGGGTCAGAAACGCCAGCAAGTTTGTCAAGGAAGCGTTTTGCAGCGTCTGCTTTAACGATATTCAAACCAAACTTACCACCAAGCATGTCCATAACTTGGTCAGCCTCTCCCTTACGGAGAAGACCGTGGTCTACAAAGATACAGATTAATTGATCACCGATTGCTTTTTGAAGAAGAACTCCAACAACAGAAGAGTCAACACCACCTGATAGACCGAGAAGAACACGCTTGTCACCTACAGTTTCACGGATTTTCTTGATCTGCATGTCGATGAAGTTGTCCATTGACCAGTCACCCTTAGCTTTACAGATGTTAAGGGCAAAGTTGCGAAGGATATCATTTCCATAGACAGAATGGCGAACCTCTGGATGGAATTGGATACCGTAGATATGTTTGTCTGGATTTTCAATAGCTGCATAAGGACAGTCAGCGGACGTTCCTGTACGGACAAAGTCAGCTGGAATCTCTGTAACAGCATCACCATGGCTCATCAAAACAATCTGTTCTTCTGGTGTACCTTCAAAGAGGGCAGAAGGAGTGTGAGTAAGTGGGGATTGACCATACTCGCGGTTTCCAGCATCGCCTGCTGGGACAACCTTACCTCCAAGTTTGTGGGTAAGAAGTTGCATACCATAGCAGATTCCCAAAATTGGAATACCAAGTTCAAAAATTTCTGGGTCAATATCAAATGAACCCTCTTCATAAACAGAATTTGGTCCACCTGAGAGAATGATTCCTACAGGGTTAATCGCACGAACCTCTGTAGCTGAAATCTTATGGCTTTTTAGCTCTGAAAAAACACCAATTTCACGAATACGGCGTGAAATCAGCTGGTTGTATTGGCTACCATAGTCCAGTACGATGATTTTTTCGACATCTTGCAAATCAGTTGAAATCTTGCTCATCTTTTTCCTTTCTCAAAAGAAATATCTTTTTCAATATTTTATCACAAATGAGGGCGAATTACCAACTAAACAAGGCAAAGTTTGACTTTTTCTTAGCAAATACGGTACAATAGAGAAAACAAAGAAAAGAAGTGAAAAGCATGTTACCAGCTTATATGAAAATCCACGATCAGATAAAAAAAGATATCGACGAGCATCGTTGGATGATAGGAGAAAGACTGCCAAGTGAACGAGATTTAGCTGAACAGTTTCAAGTTAGCCGGATGACATTACGCCAAGCTATCTCCCTCTTGGTTGAGGAGGGAGTTTTGGAGCGTCGTGTAGGAAGTGGGACTTTTGTCTCTAGCACTCGTGTCCAAGAAAAAATGCGGGGTACAACCAGTTTTACGGAGATTGTCAAATCTCAGGGGAAAGTCCCTTCCAGCCAACTCATTTCTTACAGAAGAACCATTCCAAATGAGCAAGAGGTCGCTAAGCTAGGGATTACTCCGACAGAGAATATTATCCGTATGGAACGGGTGCGTTACGCTGACCAAGTTCCGCTAGTCTATGAAGTCGCATCCATTCCTGAGAAATTTATCAAGGATTTCAAAAAAGAAGAGATCACCAGTCATTTCTTTCAAACCTTGCAGCAACATGGTTACCGGATTGGCAAATCCCAACAGACCATTTATGCGAGATTGGCTAAGGAAAAGATTGCTCACTATCTAGAAGTCGAAAAGGGGCATGCCATTTTAGCCTTGACTCAGGTCTCTTATCTTGAAGATGGGACGGCTTTTGAGTATGTAAAGAGTCAATACGTGGGCGAACGCTTTGAATTTTATCTTGAAAATAACTAGTCTAGAAAGGCTAGTTTTTTGTTTTAGAAAAGATTAGAATTGTCAAAACAATCTGTCTAGGCTTGATTTTATCTATTATTTACTATAAAATGAGAAGGAAAAACGTCAAACTTTTATATTGCAAATAGGAGAAAAAATGACAAAAACATTAAAACGTCCTGAGGTTTTATCACCTGCAGGAACTTTAGAGAAGCTGAAAGTAGCTGTCCAATATGGTGCGGACGCAGTCTTTATCGGTGGGCAAGCCTATGGTCTTCGTAGCCGTGCAGGAAACTTCACCTTTGAACAGATGGAAGAAGGCGTGCAGTTTGCTGCTAAGTACGGTGCCAAGGTCTATGTGGCTGCTAACATGGTTATGCACGAAGGAAACGAAGCTGGTGCTGGAGAATGGTTCCGTAAGTTGCGTGACATTGGGATTGCCGCAGTTATCGTGTCAGATCCAGCCTTGATTATGATTGCAGCAACAGAAGCACCAGGTCTTGAAATCCACCTTTCAACCCAAGCCAGTGCGACGAACTATGAAACTTTAGAGTTCTGGAAAGAACTTGGTCTAACTCGCGTGGTTTTGGCCCGTGAAGTTTCAATGGAAGAATTGGCAGAGATTCGCAAACGCACTGATGTAGAAATTGAGGCCTTTGTCCATGGAGCCATGTGTATTTCTTACTCAGGTCGCTGTACGCTCTCAAACCACATGAGTATGCGTGATGCCAACCGTGGAGGTTGTTCTCAGTCTTGTCGTTGGAAATACGATCTTTACGACATGCCCTTTGGTCAAGAACGTAAGAGTCTGAAAGGTGAAATTCCAGAAGAATTTTCAATGTCAGCCGTTGACATGTCTATGATTGACCATATTCCAGATATGATTGAAAACGGTGTAGACAGTCTCAAGATTGAAGGCCGCATGAAATCTATCCACTATGTTTCAACTGTGACCAACTGTTACAAGGCGGCTGTAGATGCTTATCTCGAAAGTCCTGAGAAATTTGAAGCCATCAAACAAGACTTGGTAGACGAGATGTGGAAGGTTGCTCAACGTGAATTGGCAACAGGTTTCTACTATGGTACACCTACAGAAAACGAACAGTTATTTGGCGCTCGTCGTAAAATTCCTGAATATAAGTTTGTCGCTGAAGTGGTTGCGTATGATGATGCGACTCAAACGGCAACCATTCGTCAACGCAATGTCATCAACGAAGGTGATCAAGTGGAGTTTTATGGACCAGGTTTCCGTCATTTTGAGACTTATATCGAAGACCTTCATGATGCCAAGGGCAATAAAATCGACCGAGCCCCAAATCCAATGGAACTCTTGACCATTAAGGTTCCACAACCTGTTCAAGCCGGGGATATGGTCCGCGCTCTCAAGGAAGGTCTCATCAATCTCTATAAGGAAGATGGAACCAGCGTCACAGTTCGTGCCTAGAAAAGGAAAAGTGAATGAATCAAGCACAAGGTTTGTTAGTTGATGATGAAGGCAGATGCGTTCATTATCATGGCGAAAAGGACATCGTTTCTCTTCAGTGCTATGAGTGTAAAAAATATTATGCTTGTTATCAGTGCCACAATGCTATAGAAACGCATGTGTTTTCGCCCTATCCCTTAGCGCTTTCTGAGGATCGACCGATTTTATGTGGGGTTTGTAAGAGGACAATGACTTTCCAAGATTACCAAAAACAGATGGCTTGTCCTTACTGCAGTGCACCATTTAATCCAGGTTGTAAACAACACTATTCCTACTATTTTAAATAAAATGAATCGATCCAAGTTCTTAACTTGGATTTTTCAGTTTGTTTCAGAAAATATAGTAAAATCAAGAAAAACACGCAAACTAAAATGTAAAAACTTTCTATAGAATAGGGTAAAAATAGCAAAAATAGAAATAAATCAGCTGAAACGCTTCCAACGTAAGTAAAAAGTTGACAAATCAAAATTTTAGGACTAAACTAAGTAAGTAAATTTTAAATAAAAGGAGAATTCATCATGAATTTAACATTTTTCGGTCTTTGTCTTGCCTGTATGGGTGTATCTCTTGCAGAAGGTATGTTGATGAACGGTTTGTTCAAATCAGCAGCTCGCCAACCAGACATCATCCCACAATTACGTAGCTTAATGATCATGGGGATTGCCTTTATTGAAGGAACGTTCTTGGTTACCCTCGTCTTTTCATTCGTCATCAAATAGACAAATGGAACGAGAAGAAAAGGGAGGATTCTAGATGGAAGAAAGTATCAATCCAACCATCAATATTGGTCCTGTTACCTTTGATTTAACCATGTTAGCCATGACCTTGTTGATTGTGGGAGTTGTTTTTGGCTTTATCTATTGGGCAAGTCGCAATATGACTTTGAAACCCAAAGGAAAGCAAAATGTACTTGAGTATTTCTATGACTTCGTTATTGGATTTACAGAACCTAACATTGGTAAAAGCTACATGAAAGACTACTCGCTCTTTTTCCTTTGTCTATTTCTATTTATGGTACTGGCAAATAACCTCGGTTTGATGGCGAAACTTCAAACTACAGATGGGACAAACCTTTGGACATCGCCAACTGCAAATCTCCAGTTTGACTTGGCCTTATCATTTGGAATTATCCTGATGACCCATATTGAAGGGATTCGTCGCCGTGGGATTAAAAAATATCTAAAAGCCTATATCACACCTGGCTTTATGACTCCCATGAATATCTTAGAAGAGTTTACCAACTTTTTATCACTTGCCTTGCGGGTGTTCGGAAATATCTTTGCTGGAGAAGTGATGGCTAGTTTGCTAATCACTCTATCTCATCAAGCTCTATATTGGTATCC
The DNA here is from genome assembly GCF_000185265.1 of Streptococcus oralis ATCC 49296. GTDB lineage: Bacteria > Bacillota > Bacilli > Lactobacillales > Streptococcaceae > Streptococcus > Streptococcus oralis_BC. Next base: position 1,382,177 of record NZ_GL622183.1, read on the forward strand.
AGTTGCTTTTGGTGCTAACTTGGCTTGGACAGCCTTTTCTGTCTTTATTTCCTGCATCCAAGCCTATGTGTTTACCATGTTGTCTTCTATGTACTTAGGAAATAAGATAAATGATGGAGAAGAGTAGAAAGGAGTAACAGATGCACGTAACAGTAGGTGAATTAATTGGTAACTTTATTTTAATCGCTGGCTCTTTTATCCTTTTGATTGTCTTAGTTAAGAAATATGCGTGGTCAAACCTGACAAGTGTCTTCGAAGAAAGGGCAAATAAAATTGCTGCTGATATTGATGGAGCTGAACAGGCTCGTCAAAAAGCAGAAACTCTTGCCCAAAAACGTGAAGATGAATTGGCTGGTAGTCGCAACGAAGCCAAAACAATCATTGAAAATGCTAAAGAGACTGCAGAGAAGAGTAAAGCAGATATTCTGGCAGATGCTAAAGTAGAAGCAGGTCGCTTAAAAGAGAAGGCGAATCAAGAAATTGCTCAGAATAAAGCTGAGGCTTTGCAAAGTGTTAAGGGAGAGGTGGCAGATTTGACGATTAGTCTCGCTGGTAAAATCATCTCAAAAAACCTTGACAGTCATGCTCATAAGGAACTCATTGATCAGTATATCGATCAGCTAGGAGAAGCCTAATGGACAAGAAAACAGCAAAGGTAATTGAAAAATACAGCATGCCTTTTGTCCAATTAGTGATTGAAAAAGGAGAAGAGGACCGGATTTTTTCAGACTTGGATCAAATCAAGCAAGTCGCAGAAGAAACGGGCTTACCTTCTTTTTTAGCTCAGGTGGCAGTTGATGAGTCTGATAAGGAAAAAACAGTTGGTTTTTTTCAAGACTCTGTCTCACCTTTAATGCAAAATTTTATTCAGGTTCTGATTTACAATCACAGAGCAAATCTTTTTTATGATATCATTGTTGATTGTTTGAATCGTCTTGAAAGAGAAACCAATCAGTTTATAGTCACGATTTCTTCAGCTCATCCTTTAACAGATGAACAGAAGGAACGTTTGCTTCCCTTGATAGAGAAAAAAATGTCTCTGAAAGTACGGAGTATCAAAGAACAAATTGATGAAGGACTCATTGGTGGTTTTGTCATTTTTGCTAATCACAAGACAATTGATGTGAGTATAAAACAACAACTTCGAGTTGTTAAAGAAAATTTGAAATAGAAAGTGGTGTTCTTTTGGCAATTAACGCACAAGAAATCAGCGCTTTAATTAAGCAACAAATTGAAAATTTCAAACCCAATTTTGATGTGTCTGAAACAGGTGTTGTAACCTATATCGGGGACGGAATTGCGCGTGCTCACGGTCTTGAAAATGCCATGAGTGGAGAGCTGTTGATCTTTGAAAACGGCTCTTATGGGATGGCGCAAAACTTGGAGTCAACTGATGTCGGTATTATCATCCTTGGAGACTTTACAGATATTCGTGAAGGTGATACCATTCGCCGTACAGGTAAAATCATGGAAGTACCTGTGGGGGACAGCCTAATCGGACGTGTTGTCGACCCACTTGGTCGTCCAGTTGATGGTCTTGGTGATATCCATACTGACAAGACTCGTCCAGTGGAAGCGCCAGCTCCTGGCGTTATGCAACGTAAGTCTGTATCAGAACCATTGCAAACAGGTTTGAAAGCTATTGACGCCCTTGTTCCGATTGGTCGTGGTCAACGTGAGTTGATTATTGGTGACCGTCAGACAGGGAAAACAACTATTGCGATTGATACGATCTTGAACCAAAAAGGTCAAGATATGATCTGTATCTACGTAGCAATTGGACAAAAAGAATCAACAGTCCGTACACAAGTAGAAACACTTCGTCAGTACGGTGCCTTGGACTACACAATCGTTGTGACAGCCTCTGCTTCACAACCATCTCCATTGCTCTTCCTAGCTCCTTATGCTGGAGTTGCTATGGCAGAAGAGTTTATGTACCAAGGCAAGCATGTTTTGATTGTTTATGATGATCTTTCAAAACAAGCGGTCGCTTATCGTGAGCTTTCCCTCTTGCTTCGTCGTCCACCAGGTCGTGAAGCCTTCCCAGGGGATGTTTTCTACCTCCACAGCCGTTTGCTTGAGCGCTCAGCTAAAGTTTCTGATGAACTTGGTGGTGGATCTATTACAGCTCTACCATTTATCGAGACACAAGCGGGAGATATCTCTGCCTATATCGCAACCAACGTGATCTCTATCACTGACGGACAAATCTTCCTTGGTGATGGTCTCTTCAATGCGGGTATTCGTCCAGCCATTGATGCGGGTTCATCTGTATCCCGTGTAGGTGGTTCGGCACAGATTAAAGCCATGAAGAAAGTTGCTGGTACACTTCGTATCGACCTTGCTTCATACCGTGAGTTGGAAGCCTTCACTAAGTTTGGTTCTGACTTGGATGCAGCAACACAGGCTAAGTTAAATCGTGGACGTCGTACTGTGGAAGTATTGAAACAACCTGTCCATAAACCACTACCTGTTGAGAAACAAGTAACCATTCTCTATGCTTTGACACATGGTTTCTTGGATACGATTCCTGTAGGTGACATTGTTCGTTTTGAGGAAGAGTTCCATACTTTCTTTGATGCTCATTATCCAGAGATTTTGGAAACCATTCGTGAAACAAAAGACTTGCCAGAAGAAGCAGTCTTGGATGCTGCGATTACAGAGTTTCTCAATCAATCCAGCTTCCAATAAGAATAGAGGTGTCAGATGGCAGTATCTCTAAATGATATTAAAACAAAAATCGCCTCAACCAAAAATACGAGTCAAATCACTAATGCCATGCAAATGGTATCGGCTGCCAAGTTAGGTCGCTCTGAAGAAGCAGCGCGCAACTTCCAAGTTTACGCTCAGAAAGTTCGTAAGCTTTTGACGGATATTCTACATGGTAACGGATCTGGTGGTTCAACCAATCCAATGCTCATCAGTCGCCCAGTTAAGAAAACAGGCTATATCGTTATTACTTCAGACCGTGGCTTGGTTGGAGGTTATAATGCTTCCATCCTTAAAGCTGTGATGGAGTTAAAAGAAGAATACCATCCAGATGGTAAAGATTTTGAGATAATCTGTATCGGTGGTATGGGAGCTGATTTCTTTAAGGCTCGTGGTATTCAGCCAATCTATGAACTACGTGGCTTGGCGGATCAACCTAGTTTTGATGAAGTTCGTAAAATTATTTCAAAAACGATTGAGATGTACCAAAACGAACTTTTTGATGAATTGTACGTCTGCTACAACCATCATGTCAATACTCTCACAAGTCAAATGCGTGTGGAACAAATGCTTCCGATTGTTGACTTGGATCCAAATGAAGCGGATGAAGAGTATAGCTTGACCTTTGAGTTGGAAACGAGCCGTGATGAGATTCTAGAGCAGTTGTTGCCACAGTATGCCGAAAGTATGATTTACGGGGCTATTATCGATGCCAAGACAGCTGAAAATGCTGCAGGTATGACCGCCATGCAAACGGCGACTGATAATGCCAAGAAGGTCATCAATGATTTGACAATCCAGTATAACCGTGCTAGACAGGCGGCGATTACACAAGAAATTACAGAAATCGTAGCGGGGGCTAGTGCCTTAGAATAGGATTTAGTCCAGCTCGTATGAAAATGAACTTATACTCAATGAAAATCAAAGAGCAAACTAGGAAGCTAGCCGCAGGCTGTACTTGAGTACGGTAAGGTGATGCTGACGTGGTTTGAATTTGATTTTCGAAGAGTATTAGGACCTAGTTGAACTAGGAACCGACAGTATCTTATATAGAATAGGAGAAGGAGATGAGTTCAGGTAAAATTGCTCAGGTTATCGGACCCGTTGTAGACGTTTTGTTTGCAGCAGGGGAAACACTTCCTGAGATTAATAATGCACTTGTCGTCTACAAAAATGACGAAAGAAAAACAAAAATCGTCCTTGAAGTAGCCTTGGAGTTGGGTGATGGTATGGTTCGTACGATCGCCATGGAATCAACAGATGGTTTGACTCGTGGAATGGAAGTTTTGGACACAGGTCGTCCAATCTCAGTTCCAGTAGGTAAAGAAACTTTGGGACGTGTCTTCAATGTTTTGGGAGATACCATTGACTTGGATGCTCCTTTCGCTGAAGACGCTGAGCGTCAGCCAATTCATAAGAAAGCTCCAACTTTTGATGAATTGTCTACCTCATCTGAAATCTTGGAAACAGGGATCAAGGTTATCGACCTTCTTGCCCCTTACTTAAAAGGTGGTAAAGTTGGACTCTTTGGTGGTGCCGGAGTTGGTAAAACCGTCTTGATCCAAGAATTGATTCACAACATTGCCCAAGAACACGGTGGTATTTCAGTATTTACCGGTGTTGGAGAACGTACTCGTGAAGGGAATGACCTTTACTGGGAAATGAAAGAATCAGGTGTTATCGAGAAAACAGCCATGGTATTTGGTCAGATGAATGAGCCACCAGGAGCACGTATGCGTGTTGCCCTTACTGGTTTGACAATCGCCGAATACTTCCGTGATGTAGAAGGCCAAGATGTGCTTCTTTTCATTGACAATATCTTCCGTTTCACTCAAGCTGGTTCAGAAGTATCTGCCCTTTTGGGTCGGATGCCTTCAGCCGTTGGTTACCAACCAACACTTGCTACGGAAATGGGTCAATTGCAAGAACGTATCACATCAACTAAGAAGGGTTCTGTAACCTCTATCCAGGCTATCTACGTGCCTGCGGATGACTACACTGACCCTGCGCCAGCAACAGCCTTCGCTCACTTGGATTCAACTACAAACTTGGAACGTAAGTTGGTACAGTTGGGTATTTACCCAGCCGTTGACCCTCTAGCTTCAAGCTCTCGTGCCTTGGCACCTGAGATTGTTGGTGAGGAGCACTATGCAGTTGCTGCTGAGGTTAAACGTGTCCTTCAACGTTACCATGAATTGCAAGATATCATTGCTATCCTTGGTATGGATGAACTTTCTGATGAAGAAAAGACCTTGGTTGCACGTGCACGTCGTATCCAGTTCTTCTTGTCTCAAAACTTTAACGTTGCAGAACAATTTACTGGTCAACCTGGTTCTTATGTGCCAGTAGCGGAAACAGTTCGTGGCTTTAAGGAAATCCTTGAAGGAAAACATGACCAGCTACCAGAAGATGCCTTCCGTGGTGTCGGTTCAATCGAAGACGTCATTGCTAAGGCAGAGAAAATGGGATTTTAAGAGGTGATCTATGGCTCATTTAACTGTCCAGATCGTGACACCAGATGGCCTCGTCTATGATCACCATGCCAGCTTTGTATCGGTACGAACTCTGGATGGTGAGATGGGGATCTTGCCACGACATGAAAATATGATTGCTGTTTTAGCGGTTGATGAAGTGAAGGTAAAACGTATCGATGATGATACTCATGTGAACTGGATTGCAGTGAACGGAGGAATTATCGAGATTGCTAATGATATCATTACCATTGTAGCAGACTCAGCAGAGCGTGCTCGTGATATTGATATCAGTCGTGCAGAACGCGCGAAACTTCGCGCTGAACGAGAAATCGAAGAAGCCCATGATAAACACTTGATTGACCAAGAACGTCGTGCAAAAATCGCATTGCAACGTGCTATCAACCGTATCAATGTCGGAAATAGACTATAAAAAAATGAACTTGAAACTCAAGTTCATTTTTTTAATGTGGGAAGTTGATGCAGACTGCTTCAGGGACATGGAAGTCGTTAGAAAGCTCTGCAAGACGGCCACTTTTAGGATTGCGCTTAAAGACGGTTGCGTTATCAGAATCTTGATGAACAGCAATGAGAAACTCTTGATCAGGAGTTAGGTCGAAATCACGTGGATTTTTACCATGGCTTGGTACAATCTCTAATAATTCCAAGCTACCATCAGCGAGGATTGTATAGACTGCAATGGAATCATGACCTCGGTTGGATGCATAGAGGTATTTGCCATCTTTTGAAAGACGAATGGCAGCAGTAGCATTAAAGCCTTCGTATCCATCTGGTAAGGTTGAAATAACTTGCATGCGTTCAAATTCACCAACCCCATCATAAATCAAGACCTCTATAGTGCTATTAAGTTCGCAGATGAGATAGGCAATCTTATAGTGGTGGTGGAAAACGATGTGGCGTGCACCTGCTCCAGCTTGGCTGTGATAAGTGTAGAGTTTACTTAGTTTTCCTTCAGGACTAACATCGTAGGTCGTTACTTCATCCGTACCTAGATCACAGGTGACGAGATACTGGTCAGGTGTTAGATCTGTAAAGTGGACATGAGGAGAAGTTTGATTTTCATGAGGACCTTGTCCACTATGCTGAACTAGATCCGTTTGGATGAGGCTACCATCCGTTTGACGTTTATAAACCAGAACTTGACCTTTATGATAGTTGGCCCCATAAACGAGACCACGCTTTTCATCCACTGCCACATAACAATGGGGAGCGCCTTCTTCAACCACATGATTTAGCAAAGCGCCATCTGTCTTGTAAGCAGCGATTCCACCTAAGCCATCCTGGCTCCCTACGGTGTATAAGTGTTGCTGTTGGTCAAAGGCAAGGTAGGTTGGACTTGGTTCAGCAGCAAAGAGTTCAAGATTTTCAAGCTGGCCTGTTTCTGTATCAAAATCTGCCTTGTAAATCCCTTTAGATAAGCGACGAGTGTAAGTTCCAAAATAAACAGTTTCTTTCATGTCCATACCTCTTAATAATGATAAGTTCATTATACCACAAAATGGCAGTCATGAAGCACTAGATTCATTCATGTAAGCACTTTAAAAAAGAGTTATTTTAGTCTAAAAATGGTATAATGAGAGAACGACAGAAAGGATGTATTTATGGAACATAAAGAGAAACATTTTAGCCTATCTTGGTTTTTTAAGTGGTTTTTAGATAATAAAGCCATCACTGTATTTTTAGTAACCTTGTTACTGGGGCTAAATATTTTTATTCTAAGTAAGATTAGTTTTATCTTTTTACCAGTTTTGGATTTTCTAGGAGTTGTCATGTTGCCAGTTATTTTATCTGGTTTACTTTATTACCTCCTCAATCCGATTGTGGACTGGATGGAGAAGCACAAGATCAATCGTGTCCTTGCCATTAGTATTGTTTTTGTTGTTATTGGACTCTTTATCATTTGGGGATTGGCAGTCGCAATTCCTAATCTGCAACGTCAAGTCTTAAATTTTGCGAAGAATGTGCCGACATACCTGGAAGATGCTGATAAGGTGATTAATGACCTTGTAACCAAACGCTTGCCAGATGATTTTAGACCACAGCTGGAGCAGGTTCTTTCCAATGTTTCTAGTGAGGCGACCATGTGGGCCAGCAAAATCTCTTCTCAGGCTGTTAACTGGGTTAGCGCCTTTATCAGTAGCGTTTCCCAGGTCATTGTAGCGGTTATTATCGTACCCTTCATGCTCTTTTATCTTTTGAGAGATGGGAAAGGCTTGCGAGATTACCTGACTAAATTCATCCCAAACAAGTTAAAAGAACCTGTCGGACAAGTTTTGTCAGATGTTAATAAACAGTTGTCAAACTATGTTAGAGGACAGGTTACAGTTGCTATTATCGTGGCAATTATGTTTATTATCTTCTTTAAGATTATTGGTCTCAGATATGCTGTGACTCTTGGTATTACGGCTGGTATCCTCAATCTAGTACCTTACTTGGGTAGTTTTCTAGCGATGTTGCCTGCTCTGGTTTTGGGCTTAATAGCGGGCCCTGTCATGCTTTTGAAAGTAATTATTGTCTTTATTGTTGAACAAACGATTGAAGGTCGCTTCGTTTCTCCGCTTATTTTAGGTAGTCAGCTAAACATCCACCCAATCAATGTCCTCTTTGTTCTCCTAACTTCAGGTTCTATGTTTGGTATTTGGGGAGTCTTGCTGGGAATCCCAGTCTATGCCTCTGCCAAGGTCGTTATCTCAGCTATCTTTAACTGGTATAAGAAAGTCAGCGGTTTGTATGAAGAAGAAGGGGAGGAAATCAAGAGTGAACAATAGTCAACGCATGCTTCAGGCTTTGGATGAACAGGATTTAACCAAAGCGGATCAGTATTTTCACAAAGCCCTCGAAACAGATTCAAGTGAGGTTCTTTACGAACTAGCAAGCTATCTAGAGGGAATTGGCTTTTATCCTCAAGCAAAAGAAATTTACCAAAATATCGTTACAGAATTTCCAGAAGTGAATCTGAACTTAGCCAGCATTGCTAGCGAGGATGGCAATGTTGAGGAAGCCTTTGCTTACCTTGAGGAAATCACACCCGAAAGTGACTGGTACGTATCGGCCTTGGCCTTGAAGGCAGACCTCTATCAGTTGGAAGGATTGACAGATGTAGCGCGTGAAAAGTTACTGGAAGCCCTAAACTACTCAGACGATGCCTTATTAGTTTTTGGTTTGGCTGAGTTGGATAGCGAGTTAGGGAATTATCAGGAAGCCATTCAGGGCTATGCTCAATTAGACAATCGCTCCATCTATGAGCAAACGGGTGTCTCAACCTATCAACGAATTGGTTACGCTTATGCCCAGTTAGGTAAGTTTGAAGCCGCAACTGAATTCTTAGAGAAAGCTTTAGAACTAGAATACGATGACCAAACTGCCTTTGAACTGGCTAGCCTTTACTTTGACCAAGAAGAGTATCAAAAATCTGTTCTTTACTTTAAGCAAATTGATACCATTTCACCTGATTTTGAAGGATATGAATATGGTTATAGTCAAGCCTTGCATAAGGAACATCAGGTGGAAGAGGCCCTTCGTATTGCTAAACAAGGCTTGGAGAAAAATCCGTTTGAAACACGGCTCTTACTGGCTGCTTCTCAATTTTCGTATGAATTGCATGATCCTAGTAGTGCAGAGCAGTTTCTCCTTACTGCCAAAGAAGATGCAGAGGATACAGAAGAAATTTTCCTTCGACTTGCAACCATTTATATGGAACAAGAGCGGTACGAAGATATCATCGCTCTCCAAAGTCAAGAACCTGAAAATCTCTTGACCAAGTGGATGATTGCCCGTTCTTACCAGGAAATCGAGGATTTAGATAAGGCTTATGAGCTCTATCAGGAACTATCGCTTGATCTCAAGGATAATCCTGAATTTCTGGAGCAGTATACTTATCTTTTGCGTGAATTGGGGTATTTTGAAGAAGCCAAAGTGCAAGCTGAAGCCTATTTAAAACTCGTTCTAGATGATGTTCAGATGCAAGAACTCTTAGAAACACTTTAAGGATTTCTGATTTTTGTAAAATCTTGTTAACAGAAACGAATGACTTTAAATGAATGATTTGAAAGACCTCATAGGTCTTTTTTTTTACTAATATAATATAAATGTTAGAATTTCTTATAGCTAATTTAGATGAAGTTTTGAACGATGAAAGCCTGCTACACCCTATAAAATAAGAGTTTAAAGGTATGATTTGAATATCGAACTACTATGAAATACTTGACAAATTTATATAAGAATATATAATAATAAATAGGGGAATCTATCCCCAAAAATAAAGGAGGCAAATGTTGTGAAAAAGATTAATAAAAAACTTTCTCATGCATTCATGGCGCTATTGTTAGTAGCTTCAGTATTTATCCCAGTACTAAGAACTAGCAATGTGGTTAAAGCTGCTGAACTACCATCTAGTAGCTATACGCTAACGACAGTACCGACAATTAACAATAATAAGTTAGTTGACGGTGCAGAGTATGGTGAAGGGAAATTTTACCTTCAAACCACTTACAAATTCGACAACTCAACAACGTTGAAGAATGGTGACTTTATGGTTTATAAAGTTCCAAATGAATTCAAAATTGAATCAGATTCAACTACTGAAATCTTTGGTAACGATGGAGTCACTAAGGTTGCTGAATTAACGACAAATAAGTCTGTAAATACAGCGACTGTAACGGTAAGTAACGAAGATTATTTTGCTAACTTACCTGAAGAGAAACAAATTTCAGCCTTATTTACTGTTGTATGGGCTGATAATGTTGAACTCAATAAATCGTATCCAATCGACATTCCTGGAGCAGGAGTATACAATTTGACTCGTATTGTTCCAGATGAGGATCCAACAGGATTTACTAAATGGGGAGTTCAAGATACGAACGATCCAAATTATATTAATTGGTATATTCGCGTAAACAAATATGCTAATCCTTATGAAGGTGTTTCGATTCAAGATACAATCCCTGAAGGGCAAGTATTAGCTAGTGAGATTACAGGTTACTACTTTACTGAATGGGGTAAGGATGAGCATCATCCTCTTTTGAATCCAAGTCACATTGTTGTTCAAGATTCTAATCACTTCACTATTACTCCAAATGGTAATGGTGATCTAACCAACCAAGGTTTGTATGTAGTTTATAAGACTCGTATCACCGCACCAGTTGATAATACAACAAAGAAAGCTTTCAATAACGTTAAAATTACGACTTCAACTGAAAACTTTGATGTAGAAGGTTTTGCGCCATTAACCACAACTGAAGGTATTAGTTCTGGTTCACGTTCTACAGAAGTTTCATTTGAGGTTTCTAAGCAGTTAAAAGGAAAAGACTTAGCTGCTGAAGAATTTAGCTTCCAACTACTTGATCCAAACGGATCAGTTGTTGAAACTGTTAAGAATGATAAAGATGGCAAAGTGAAATTTAAAGCCGTTAAATTCTCTACAGTGGGTACTTATAAGTATCAAATCAAAGAAGTTAATGATCAAAAACCAGGTTTTGCTTACGATGATAAGACCATTAACGCAGAAGTTACTGTGACAGATGTTTATGGTGAGAAGTTTGCAAGTGTTAAATATGACAATAAAGTTTTTGTAAATTCGTATTCTGTTAAATCTGCAACAACTTCAATTACTGCTAAAAAAGTCCTAAATGGTAAACCTCTTGAGGCAGATAAATATGAATTTGAATTGAAAGAAGGCGACAAACTTGTAGCTACAGCTAAGAATGCTGCAGACGGAACAGTTGCTTTCCCAGCGATTGAATACACTGCTGCAGGAACTCACACGTATACTATCACTGAAAAAGATGGTGGTGAAGCTGGTGTAACTTATGATAAAAATGCTTATACAGTAACAGTAAAAGTTGTAGACAATGGTCAAGGTCAACTTGTAGCAACAGTTACAGGTAATAATCCAACCATCACAAATACTTATGCTGCTGAGACTCCAGGTTCTTCAGATAACAAACCTAAACAACCAGAAGAAAATAAAGAACTACCAAATACTGGTACATCTGAAATAACTATGTTTCTTACTGTTGTAGGAGTAGTACTTGCATTTGGTTCTATTCTCTTATTCCGTTTCAAAAAAGTCAAATAATCTAGTTGAAAAATCTTGATGCCTTTGCTATGGCATCATCAAAGAGCCACTTGTATGGATAGTAGAAATGATACTATTCTTATAAAGTGGTTCTTTTTTTATATCTCTAGAGGTATGAAGTGAATGAGAGCAAATAGCGTTCTGTATCAATGAAATCTTTATAGATATTTGATAAAAAAATTTGATTATTGTTCTCTCAGAATTAGAAGTTAAACCTATATTCGAGTCTAAAATCCTTATAATTCTTCGAATTCTTTAAGATGATATTTCGCACGGATTTCTTAGATAAAAGTGTATAGTTCAAGAATTATAGAATTTTTTTTCAAAAACTCTTGCTAAATTGTTTATTTATGCTATAATAGGAACAATAATTTTTAGGAGGTGCAGTATGTCTTATATGTTTGAGATATTACCAAGTTTATTGAACGGTGCAAGTATGACTCTTCAAGTCTTTGCTCTGGTCTTGATCTTTTCAATTCCTTTAGGTATTGTCGTTGCCTTTGCTTTGCAAGTCCGTTGGAAACCCCTCCATTATCTGATTGACCTTTATATTTGGGTGATGCGAGGGACTCCCTTGCTCTTGCAATTAATCTTTATTTACTATGTTCTTCCTAGCATTGGGATACGTTTAGATCGTTTGCCTGCTGCTGTGATCGCTTTTGTATTGAACTATGCAGCCTACTTTGCTGAAATCTTTCGTGGTGGGATTGAAACCATTCCTAAAGGTCAATATGAGGCTGCTAAGGTCTTGAAGTTTAGTCCTTTTGACACAGTGCGCTATATCATTCTTCCTCAAGTTACAAAGATTGTCTTACCGAGCGTCTTTAATGAAATCATGAGTTTGGTCAAGGATACTTCATTGGTTTATGCCCTTGGGATTTCAGATTTGATTTTAGCTAGTCGGACAGCAGCCAATCGAGATGCCAGTCTTGTTCCTATGTTTTTAGCTGGAGCGATTTATTTGATTATGATTGGTATTGTAACCATTGTAGCGAAAAAACTTGAGAAGAAGTACAGTTATTACAGATAGGAGGATTGCTATGTTAGAATTACGAAACATTAACAAGGCCTTTGGTGGCAAACAAATCATAACCAATTTCAGCCTATCAATTCCTGAAAAGCAAATCCTTGCAATCGTAGGTCCATCAGGAGGCGGAAAGACAACCCTATTACGTATGCTAGCTGGACTGGAAACCATCGATTCGGGGGAAATCTACTATAACGGTGAATCGCTAGCTATAGACGAACTAGAAAAGCGTAATCTTCTGGGATTTGTTTTCCAAGATTTTCAACTCTTTCCGCATTTGTCAGTTCTAGATAACTTAACCTTGTCGCCCATAAAAACGATGGGTATGGAGAAGGAAGTTGCTGAGAAGAAGGCGCGTGGTTTGTTAGAGCAACTTGGGTTAGCAGGACATGCAGATGCCTTTCCGTTCTCACTTTCAGGTGGGCAAAAACAACGGGTGGCCTTAGCTCGCGCTATGATGATAAACCCAGAAATTATTGGATATGATGAGCCTACATCAGCCTTAGATCCAGAATTGCGATTAGAAGTAGAAAAACTTATCCTTCAAAATAAAGAGCGTGGGATGACCCAGATTGTTGTGACCCACGATCTTCAGTTTGCGGAAAACATTGCTGATCAGATCCTTAAGGTTGATCCAAAGTAGGACTAGGAGGTGCCTATGAAGAGAAAGAAAATTGCCCTTGTACTTGCTCTGTTCTTTAGCTTCTTCCTGACGGCTTGTACTCAGAAGGCAAGTGATCCAAATCAGGATAATTGGGCCAAATATCAAAAACAGGGAAGCATTACCATTGGTTTTGACAATACATTTGTTCCCATGGGATTTGAGGAAAAGAATGGCCAGTATGCGGGCTTTGATATTGACCTAGCCCAAGCTGTCTCTGAAAAGCTAGGAATTCAGATTAAATTTCAACCCATCGACTGGGATATGAAAGAAACCGAACTACAAAATGGTACCATTGATGCCATCTGGAATGGCTATACAGCTACAGATGAACGGAAAGAGAAGGTTGCTTTTACCATTCCATATATGGAAAATCAACAAGTTTTGGTCTCTAAAAAGTCTCAAAATATCCACTCAATTCAGGATATGACTGACAAAGTTTTAGGGGCCCAGGCTGGATCTTCTGGTTATTTGAATTTTGAAGGACAACCCGAACTACTCAAGAATCGAGTGAAAGACCAGAAGGCCAATCAATACCAAAGTTTCAATGAAGCCTTAATTGATTTGAAAAACGATCGGATTGATGCCTTGTTGATTGACCGGGTATATGCTAATTATTATCTCCAGTCTGAAGGAATATTAAATGACTACAATGTCTTTTCAGCTGGATTTGAAAGTGAAGCTTTTGCAGTGGGTGTTAGACCTGCTGATAAAACTTTGCTAGATTCTCTGAATCAAGCCTTTATCTCGCTATACCAAGAAGGAAAATTTCAGGAAATCAGCCAGAAATGGTTTGGGGAAGATGTAGCCACCAGTCAAGTTAAAAATCAAGAATAAGAAAAGAGATTGAGTTTTTTCTCAGTCTCTTTTTGCATCGAAAAATCCTCTGGAAAGTACCAGAGGATAAGAGCATATACTCAATGAAAATCAAATAGCAAACTAGGAAGCTAGCCGCAGGCTGCTCAAAACACTGTTTTGAGGTTTTAGATAAGACTGACAAAGTCAGGAACATATATCTACGGCAAGGAAACGCTGACGTGGTTTGAAGAGATTTTCGAAGAGTATTATTTCATTGTTGGGAAGAGCAATACATCACGGATAGTAGTTGTATCAGTGAGGAGCATGCAGAGACGGTCGATACCGATACCCAAACCACCTGTTGGTGGCATACCGTATTCAAGAGCTTCAATGTAGTCGTAATCGATACCAGTTGCTTCGTCGTCACCAAGTTCTTTAGCTTTTGCTTGGGCTTCGAAACGGCTAAGTTGGTCGATTGGGTCGTTCAACTCGGTAAAGGCATTACCGTATTCCTTGGTCATAATGAAGAGCTCAAAACGGTCAGTAAAGCGGTCGTCTTCAGGATTTTTCTTAGCGAGTGGAGACACAGCTACTGGATGACCATAGACAAAGGTTGGTTGAATCAAGGTTTCTTCAACGAACTCTTCAAAGAAGGCATTGATGATGTGACCAACTTCAGTGTAGTGTTTCTCAACTGGAACTTTCTTCTCAGCAGCGATAGCTTTAGCTTCCTCGAAAGTCATGTCTTGCCAGAAGTCTACACCAGTAATCCCTTTGATAGCATCCACCATGTGAACACGTTTAAATGGTTCGTTGATTTTGATTTCAGTTCCTTGATAGTTTACTGGACCATCCCCCTTAACTGCCTTAGCAGCGTGTTGGATAATACCTTCCGTCAAGTCCATGATATCTTGGAAGTCTGCATAAGCTTGGTAAACTTCGATAGAAGTGAATTCAGGGTTGTGAGTAGCGTCCATTCCTTCGTTACGGAAGATACGGCCAATTTCATAGACACGTTCCATACCCCCAACGATAAGACGTTTTAAGTGAAGCTCAGTAGCGATACGAAGCACCATGTCAATGTTCTGTGCATTGTGGTGAGTGATAAATGGACGAGCAGCAGCACCACCGGCTTCATTATGGAGAACAGGTGTTTCCACTTCAAGGAAACCTTTTTGGTCTAGATAACGACGGATTTCAGAGATGATTTTTGAACGAGTGACAAAGCGTTCAAAGCTTTCACGGTTAGAAATCAAGTCAAGGTAACGTTTACGATAAATTGTTTCAACGTCAGTCAAACCGTGGAATTTCTCTGGAAGTGGGCGAAGTGCTTTAGACAAGTGTGTAATGTGGGTTGCCTTAATAGAAAGTTCTCCCATATCTGTACGCATGACTTCACCTTCGACACCGAGGAAGTCACCGAGGTCAGCCTTTTTGAAGATTTCGTAATTTTCTTCACCAACTTCATCTTTACGAACGTAGATCTGGATTTGACCTTCGCGGTCTTGAAGATGGGCAAAGCCAACTTTCCCTTTACCACGTTTGGTTACTAAGCGTCCAGCGATAGTAGCAGTTTCATTTAATTCATGTAATTGTTCTTTATCAAGTTCTGCAAATTTGTCTTTTAGTTCTTGAGAGTTAGCAGTACGTTCAAAACGTTTTCCGAAGGGATCGATTCCTTGTTCACGGAGCGCAGCCATTTTTTCACGGCGAACGATCTGCTGGTCATTTAGTTCTTCCATATGTTCTGTAGACATGGGTTCCTCCTAATTTTACTCAAAATTTGATACGATGAGTCATTTTTTGCGATACTCCCATTTTATCATAAATAGCAGAGAAATTCACGGATATTCTTTGAAAACTAAAAAGAACTTGACTATTAAGATCAAGTTCCATTATTTTTCTTGATAGGAAGTGTCATTCCATCTTTCTAGAGTGAAGGTTTCAAAATCATCGGTCTCTAAAACTGTCAGACTAGCATTGGCCAAGCCTCCTTCTTTGCGGAGGTGAGCTTCTTTATAGCCTAAAAGTGTACGAAGGCTAGCAGTGAGATTTGCCCCATGACCAACGATCAGAATGTTTTCAGCCGGACTTCCTTTCAGAGATTTGATAAACTGAATGGTTCGCTGAGTCGTAGAGTAGAGAGATTCGGCTTCAAACATCCTCGTATCAAACTGAGCCAGATTAGAGCGAAAGGCCTTGATTTGTTGTGGATAGATGGCATTGAGCGTAGCGATTTTTAATCCCTCTAGTTTTCCAAGTTGCCATTCACGTAGGTCAGGAATGCTCTTCAAAGGACAAGGGGATTGGAGTTGACTCTGGATAATTTCAGCAGATTTGACCGCTCTGGGTAAATCACTAGAATAAATCGTATCAAAAGGAATTTCCTTGAGATGTTGACCAAGTTGTTTTAGGATGTCAATGGATTCTGAAAGAAGGGGAGAGTCGCCGCTAGCACCTTGAAAACGTCCTTCAAGATTCCAGACAGTCCGACCATGACGGACAAAATAGAGTTTCATCAGTTGTTTTCCTCCAAGATATCAGCGAAGTCCGCTTTTACAAAGCTGGCTAAGTCTTGAGGTCGGATGATGATACTGTGCCCGACTTCTCCAGCAGAGACAATCATTTGGTCTAAATCCAAAGCAGTCTGATCAATAAAAATGGGATAATTGTGTTTTTGGCGAATGCCGACGGGGTTATTAGCCCCATGAATATAGCCTGTCGTTTTTTCCAGATCTTTTTGAGGAATCATGCTGACTTTTTTATTACCAGAAACCTTTGCTAGTTTTTTCTCAGCGAGGTGTTCTGTTATGGGAACGATTCCGATAATTGGCCCCGTTTTGTCTCCTAATAGAGCCAAGGTTTTAAAGATATGAGTTCGATCATATTCCGAAGGAAGTTCACCCTCAAGCGCGTTGATCTGAATACCAGTATGGTCAATACCCGCCTTGGTCAAGATTTGTTCGACCAAGGTTTTTTTAATCTTAACTTTCTTTGCCATTATTTATACTTATCCTCCAATTGACTCATCCAGATACCAAGCCAAATGCCAAGTGCAAAGAAGAAGGCGATGAGAACATAACTCACGATAGAAAGTCCAGTGTATTGGATACTTTCAGCACTTCCAGCATTTGGAATCAAAATCAAGAGGGTGCTTGATAGCACAATTCCAATAATAAAGTGATAAACACAGGAGTGGTAGTTGTTTAAGGCATGGTCCATTAATTTTGAAAAGATAATAAGAGTTGCTCCTGCACCAATACCGATTGGAAGGAAGGTTCCAAATAAATCAAAGGTTTTAAAACCAGTGAGCATTGGAGCGTACAGTCCTAAAATCAAGAGTAGATTTGACGGACTTAAACCTGGCACCAAGACACCTAGAGCTAAAAGAGCCCCCGCTAAGATGAAACTAGCGAAACCAGCACTGAGAGAACCAACAACAAAATTTAGCGCGTAGAGCCCGACACCTGAAAGGATAAAGGTGGTCCAGAACCAGACTAGGTCAATCTTATCCCGATCAGATTCTCGAGTAGATTCTTTAAGGAGGCTAGGCACTGTACCGATGATAGCTCCAGCAAAACTCCATAAAACATAGACTTGGTAATTTGCTAGCAGATACTCGATTGGATAAGAAAACAAACCAATGCCTAGCAACATCCCAATTGCTACTGGAATAAAGTATAGGACATTCGCTTTAAAATCTTTAAAGGGATGAGCCAGAAAAGAAATCATTCGCTCGTAAATTCCCAAAATAGCTGCCAGAACACCACCAGAAATTCCAGGTAGGATAAATCCTAAGGCGATGACTATTCCTTTAATAACTCTTGCAATCCATGAAAACATCATAAAATCCTCAATTTCATAAAATTCTTTCTCTATCCTATCAATTATAACACAGACGAGAAGAAAATGAAAAAACAAGTGAAAAAGAGAGCAATTTTCACTTGTCTTATGGTCTTAAAAATAGTTTTCTGAAGGTTTCTTCTTTTTCCTTCAAGGTAGAAATGAGATTAATATCTAAATGATGTTCAAATCCAGCAATTCTTCCTTTTGAAGTATACTGATGGAGGTCATAGTCTAAATCAGTATTAGGCGTGGTTTCAAAGTAACCTGAATCCGTTCCATAAGATGGAATCCAGACAGCAGAGAACTTGTCTGTATTGATACTATGTTCTTGCATGAAATAAACACCGATGTAAATTCCGATATTCTTGGCGCCAAGCGCTTCTAGTTTAGCCCTAAAAGCTTCAACACCTTCGTTCATATCAGACATTGTTTTTTCTTCAACATCGAGCCAATAGTAACTAGGGTTATATGGAGAAGCAGCATTATAGAAAACTTCAGCGGCTTTTTCCATTTCTTCCTTGCTGGGGCTAGCTAGATAGGCATAGACTCCAACTGGGACATTACGCTTTTGAAATTCTGTAATATGACTTTTATAGGCTTTATCGACACCATTGGCATAAGCCGCATCATTAGTTTCAGTATGTTGAGCCCCATTGTGGACGCGAACAATAACACCTGAAATATTTTGAGACAAGGTATCGTAGTTGATCTCCTCAGGTCTTTGCCAACCAGAGACATCAATGATAGGTTTGTCAAGATTATGCAAGGCCTGATTTTCAACCTGGACTGCATTGGGTTTTGACTTGACAGGGTGGTCTTCATAAGTTGGTCTATTGAGGATCAAAATAGCTATAAATATAGTAAATAAAGTAAAAATAATAGCTGGATGAATCTTTTTTCTCATATTTAAATAGTTTAACGTAAATAGATAAAAAAATCAAAGAAAACATCGGAAAAAGTGAATATATGGGCGTCTTTTCCCTATTTCTTTGTTTGTTTACTCCTAAGAAACTAAATTATGGTATAATATAAGGGAATTTCTAGAGAAAAGAGAAGATTATGTCAAATTATGCCATTATTTTAGCAGCGGGTAAAGGTACTCGCATGAAATCAGATTTGCCAAAAGTGTTGCACAAGGTTGCGGGTATTTCCATGCTGGAACATGTTTTTCGTAGTGTTGGTGCTATTCAACCTGAAAAAACAGTTACTGTAGTTGGTCACAAGGCTGAGCTAGTTGAGCAAGTATTAGCTGGTCAGACAGACTTTGTTACCCAATCAGAACAACTAGGAACTGGACATGCTGTCATGATGGCAGAGCCTATTCTCCAAAATCGTACTGGCCACACCTTGGTTATTGCTGGGGATACTCCTCTGATTACAGGTGAAAGCTTGAAAAACCTCTTGGATTTCCATATCAATCACAAAAATGTTGCGACGATCTTGACAGCTGAAGCAGCAAATCCTTTTGGATACGGTCGAATTGTCCGTAACGATAATGCAGAAGTTCTTCGTATTGTTGAGCAAAAAGATGCCACAGACTTTGAAAAGCAAATTAAGGAAATCAATACAGGAACTTATGTATTTGACAATGAACGTCTTTTTGAAGCTCTTAAAAACATCAACACCAACAATGCACAAGGTGAGTACTATATTACTGACGTGATTGGGATTTTCCGTAATGCGGGTGAAAAGGTTGGGGCCTATACTCTCAAGGATTTTGATGAAAGCCTTGGTGTAAATGACCGTGTAGCTCTTGCGACTGCGGAAGCAGTGATGCGTCGCCGTATCAATCAAAAGCACATGGTTAATGGTGTTAGCTTTGTCAATCCGGAAGCAACATACATCGACATTGATGTTGAGATTGCTCCTGAGGTCCAAATCGAAGCCAACGTTACCTTAAAAGGTCAAACGAAGATTGGTGAGGAGACTATTTTAACAAATGGAACTTATATCGTAGATAGTACCGTTGGAGCTGGAGCCGTGATTACCAACTCTATGATTGAGGAAAGTAGTGTTGAGGACGGTGTAACAGTTGGTCCTTATGCCCATATTCGTCCAGGTTCAAGTCTGGCTACTCAAGTTCACATTGGAAATTTTGTTGAAGTAAAAGGCTCTTCAATCGGTGAAAATACCAAAGCGGGTCATTTGACTTACATAGGAAACTGTGAAGTGGGTAGCAACGTTAATTTCGGTGCAGGAACTATTACAGTCAACTACGATGGCAAAAATAAATACAAAACTGTCATTGGCAATAATGTCTTTGTTGGCTCAAACTCAACTATTATTGCTCCTGTAGAACTTGGGGATAATTCTCTGGTTGGAGCGGGTTCAACCATTACCAAGAATGTTCCTTCTGATGCCATTGCTATCGGCCGTGGACGTCAGGTCAACAAAGATGAATATGCGACTCGCCTCCCTCATCATCCCAAGAACCAGTAGGAGTTTGTCATGGAATTTGAAGAAAAAACGATTAGTCGGAAGGAAATCTATCAAGGTCCTATTTTCAAACTAGTACAAGACCAGGTGGAACTACCAGAAGGAAAGGGGACTGCCCAACGTGACTTGATTTTTCACAATGGAGCTGTTTGTGTACTAGCTGTGACAGCCGAAGACAAAATCGTTCTCGTTAAGCAATACCGAAAGGCTATCGAGGCGGTTTCTTATGAGATTCCTGCAGGTAAACTAGAACTTGGTGAAAATGCTGATCCAATGGCAGCGGCCCTTCGTGAATTGGAAGAAGAAGTTGCCTACACGGCTAAGCTAGAACTGTTGTACGATTTCTATTCTGCGATTGGATTTTGTAACGAAAAACTAAAACTCTATCTCGCCAGTGATTTGGTCAAGGTGGAAAATCCTCGTCCGCAAGATGATGATGAAACCTTGGAAGTCCTAGAAGTAAGTCTAGAGGAAGCCAAGAACCTGATCCAGTCAGGTCATATCTGTGATGCCAAGACCATTATGGCGATCCAGTACTGGGAACTACAAAAGAAATAGAGGAGAAACCCATGGGAAAACCTTTATTAACAGACGAAATGATTGAACGTGCCAATCGTGGTGAGAAAATCTCAGGACCACCTCTTCAAGATGATGAGGAAACAAAGATCCTACCAACGTCTTCACAACATTTTGGTTATTCACGTTCTAGAGACCACGGTTTTAGTCAAGATACCTTAACAATCGAAGTAGAGCCAACGATTCATAAGAGTCGCCGCATTGAGAATACCAAGAGAAATGTTTTTAATTCGAAACTCAATCGCATCTTGTTTGCAGTCATCCTACTTTTGATTTTGTTAATTTTAGCGATGAAACTCTTGTAATTGAAAGGACTTGAAATGAAAATTGGAATCATTGCTGCTATGCCAGAAGAACTCGTATATTTGACTCAGAATTTGGATAAACCTCAAGAAATCCAAGTCTTAGGAAATACATACTACACAGGCTCTGTTGGCAATACAGAAGTCGTTCTAGTTCAGAGTGGGATTGGAAAGGTCATGTCGGCTATGAGTGTAGCTATTCTAGCTGACCATTTCCAAGTAGAAGCCATCATCAATACAGGATCTGCTGGTGCTCTTGCTGAAGGGATTGCTGTTGGAGATGTAGTGATTGCGGATAAGTTGGCTTATCATGATGTGGATGTGACTGCTTTTGGCTATGCTTATGGCCAAATGGCTGGTCAACCTCTTTACTTTGAATCAGATAAGAAGTTTATCGCTAGGATTAAAGAAAACTTATCTCAGTTAGAACAGACTTGGCACCTAGGCTTGATTGCTACAGGGGACAGTTTTATAGCTGGAGATGATAAGATTGCTAGTATCAAATCCCACTTTCCAGATGTTCTAGCTGTTGAGATGGAGGGTGCAGCCATTGCACAAGCGGCTCAGGCTCTTAATTTACCGTTCCTAGTCATTCGTGCTATGAGTGACAATGCCAATCACGAAGCCTCTATCTCTTTTGATGAGTTTATTATCGAAGCTGGACGTCGTTCTGCCCAAGTCTTACTAGCCTTTTTAAAGGCCTTGGATTAAGCGGAAATTTGACAGTTTATCTAGCTTATGATAAGATTTAAATAAAGAAAAGCTAGAAAACGTTTCAGAGGATATTATGAGTATTGAAATGACCGTCAGTGAGATTGCAGAGGTCTTAGGACTATCTCGTCAAGCAATCAACAATCGTGTCAAAGAACTTCCAGAAGAGGACACGAAAAAAAATGACAAAGGTGTAACTGTAGTTACTCGAAGTGGCTTGATCAAGCTAGAAGAAATCTATAAAAAAACAATTTTTGAAGATGAACCAGTCAGTGATGATGTCAAACAACGTGAACTGATGGAAATCTTGGTCGATGAGAAAAACGCTGAAATTCTTCGCTTGTACGAGCAGCTCAAGGCAAAAGACCGCCAGTTATCAGAAAAAGATGAACAGATGCGTATCAAAGACCGCCAGATTGCTGAAAAGGACAAACAGTTGGACCAACAGCAACAGTTAACTCTTCAAGCCATGAAGGATCAAGAAACCTTGAAACTCGAGTTGGACCAAGCAAAAGAAGAAGTCCAAGCAACCAAAAAAGGCTTTTTTGCTCGCCTTTTTGGAGGAAAATAAAGAAGCTGTTTGGGTTACTCACTAACCTAATGGCTTCTTTTATTATTTATAGTTTAGTTTGGGTAGTAATTGAGGTAAATAATGGAAAAATTAAGAGATTATATCGCCTTTGATTTGGAATTCAATCAACACGAGGGGGTTACCCATTTAATTCAAGTATCAGCAGTCCGTTTTCAAGATGGACAAGAATGTGCTGCTTTTGATTCTTATGTTTATACTACAGCCCCTTTAAAGAGTTTTATTAATGGTTTGACTGGAATCACAGCTGAAACCTTAAAAGATGCGCCAAAAGTAGAGCAAGTTTTAAAGAACTTTCAAGCATTTGTTGGCGACTTACCTATTGTTGGTTACAATGCGGCTAAGAGTGATTTGCCTATTCTTTTGGAGCATGGTATTGATTATCGTGACCAGTATAAGGTTGATCTATATGAGGAGGCTTTTGAACGCCGTAGTTCTGACCTACACGGCATAGCCAATCTTAAATTACAAACTGTAGCGAATTTTTTAGGCTTTCACGGGAAGTCTCATAATAGTTTAGAAGATGCCCGCATGACGGCGCGTGTTTACGAAGCTTTTTTGGAATCGGATGAAGGAAAGCTATTAATAGAAGATCAGAGTAGTTTTTCGATGAATAATCCTTTCGGTGGCTTAGATTTATCCCAATTTTTAGACTAGGAGTGCTTATGAAACCTGAAAAACCTAAAAAGCTAGGTTTTAGGAAGATATACTATAACCTAGATAAGATTTTATTTCTATTTTTCTTGATATTTATGATGGTTGAGTTTGTCTGGCTACCATTAAATTCGTGGATTGCTGGCATTCTTCTGAGACAAACCGGTTATTTGTTTATCTCCTACAATAACTTTTGGGCGATTATACAAGGCTCGCCTTTTATCAGTTTAGCCTTTCTCATCTTAATTGCAATCAATCTCCTGGTTGCCTATTTCCAGATTTGTCTTTTGTTTATCGGGGCTCGTCACCTTCTCTATCATGAAAAGAGAACTTTAATTGAGTACAGTAGAAAAGTATTTCACCAGAGCTTTCTATTCGTTAAGCGATTGAGCTTTTGTAAGATGGCCTTTGTCTTTTTTTACATTGCTTTGCTTTTCCCGTTCATCCGTAAGATTTTAAAAATCTACTACCTCAACAAGATTATTATTCCTGATTTTATTGTGAATTATTGGGAAGGTAAGCATTGGCTGGTAGGTCTGATGATCATAGCATCCGCTTGGATCTTTCTCTACATCTCTGTCCGATTTATGTTTGCCCTTCCTAAGATTCTCTTTGAAAGAAAGACGGTAAGAGAAAGTGTGAAATATAGTCTCAAAAAGACAAAGAAAAATGTCCTTTTCTACTCTTGGCATCTCTTACTCATTATCATTAAAACCTATCTTTTCTTCTTTGGTTTATTAATTCCTTTGCTTTTTGCGCAAGCAGTGATGGATAATCTCACTCAAAAAGAATCCTTGATTCTCGGTGTGATTAATTTTGTCTTGATTAAAAATTTCCATTACATGACCCTGACTTACTTCTTAGTGAAGTTTGTTTCCTTCCTGACAGGAGAAGAGCTAGAGATTATGCCAAGGCGAAAGAAAGATCATCTGATGAGATGGGGTGTTATGGGGTGTGCAAGCATCATCTTTGCCATAGAAGGCTACGTTTATCTGGAATCTCCGGATACCAATACACCTTTAGTGATTTCGCACAGAGGAGTAAGTAATAAAAACGGTGTTCAAAATACTGTGCAGTCTTTAGAAAAAACAGCTCAACTAAAACCAGATCTTATCGAAATGGATGTGCAGGAAACGAAAGACGGTCAGTTCGTGATGATGCACGATGCTAACCTCAAAAATTTAACAGGTATTAATGCTACACCGCAAGATTTGACTCTGGATGAATTAACAAATACAGATATTTACGAGAATGGTTATCAAACAAAGATTTCAAGCTTTGATGCCTATTTAGAACGAGCAAATGCTTTAAACCAAAAATTGCTGATTGAGATTAAAACCAGTAAAAAAGATAGTCCGCAAATGATGGACCATTTCCTCGAAAAGTATGGAGCGACTATCAAGAAATATGGACATCAGATGCAATCGCTAGACTACCATGTGATTGATAAGGTGTTGACTTATGATTCTGAAATTCCAGTTTACTTCATTCTCCCCTATAACAGTATCTTCCCAAGAACCAAGGCAACGGGTTACACTATGGAGTACTCGACTTTGGATGAATACTTTGTCAATAAACTCTGGACAACTGATCAGAGACTCTATGTTTGGACCGTAAATGGTTCGGAGGCATTTGATAAAGCAGTTCGTCTCGGCGCAGATGGCATGATAACGGATGATCTTGAAATGGTCCAGTCACAAGTCACAACGGCTCAAGACGATCCGGAATATACGGAATTACTCTTAAAGAAAGCAATGGAATTCTTTGATTTCTAAGAAAAAAAGAGAAACAGATGTTTCTCTTTTTTTGTGGATTAGAAAGGCAATTTTCCAGCGAAAGCTCCTAGTTTCTTCTTAGTCGTTTCATCAATTTGTTCAAGAGCAGCGTTAATCGCTTGAACAGTCATGTCAGAAAGTGTTTCGAGATCTTCTGGATCTACAACTGCTGGGTTAATGTCAATGCTGACAACTTTTTTGTCTCCAGTCAAAGTTGCTTGGACAAGGTTCTGGGCTGATTTTCCAACAAATTCCATGGCAGCGAGTTCTGCTTGGCTTTGTTCCATTTGTTTTTGAAGTTTTTGTGCTTGGCGCATCATGTTTTGCATGTTCATCATGGCGGTTTACAGTTTCCTTTTTCTATTATTTTTCTATTTATTTTATCAATTTTAGGGGCAAAAGTCTATTATTTGTTTAATTCATGAGATATATAACCTTTTATAATGAGTCTCTCAAACAACTTTTAAGAAATTTACTATGCACACCTAGTATTCTTTGCTAAAGAAATAATTTTTGTTTAAGCTTTCTTTAAGGTTTCTATTATATTCTAAAGAACTCTATATTAACCGAACGTTGGACGGATAATATAGAGTATAACCTGATTTTATTTCTTAATTTGTTATGGTCTTTCTGTATTTAGTAATACATTGTTCACTTTTTACCTTAAATGGTGTGTTGATTATACTAAATGAGACTCTGTATTTTCTTCATGATGGAGACAGATTGTGATATAATAGATGGTAATGAGTTTTTTAGAATAAACTAAAGGAGAATATAAATGATCTATGCAGGAATCCTAGCCGGAGGAACTGGCACACGCATGGGAATCAGTAATTTACCAAAACAATTCTTGGAGTTGGGTGATCGACCTATTTTGATCCACACAATTGAAAAATTTGTTTTGGAACCAAGTATTGAAAAAATTGTAGTTGGAGTTCATGGAGACTGGGTGTCACACGCTGAGGACCTAGTTGACAAGTATCTTTCTCTCCACAAGGATCGCATCATCATCACCAAAGGTGGGGCTGATCGCAATACCAGTATCGAGAAGATTATTGAAGCTATTGATGCCTATCGTCCAATCACTCCAGAAGATATTGTGATTACCCACGACTCTGTTCGTCCATTTATCACACTTCGCATGATTCAGGACAATATAAAACTGGCTCAAAATCATGATGCGGTTGATACAGTAGTAGAAGCAGTTGATACCATTGTTGAAAGTACTAATGGTCAGTTTATCACTGATATTCCAAATCGTGCTCACCTCTATCAAGGTCAAACGCCTCAGACTTTCCGTTGCAAGGATTTCATGGATTTGTATGGTTCCCTATCTGATCAAGAAAAGGAAATCCTGACGGATGCATGTAAGATTTTTGTTATCAAAGGGAAGGATGTTGCTCTAGCTAAAGGGGAGTATTCAAACCTTAAAATCACAACTGTGACTGACTTGAAAATCGCGAAAAGCATGATTGAGAAAGACTAAGGCTATGATTAATCAAATTTATCAACTGACCAAACCAAAGTTTATCAATGTAAAATACCAAGAAGAGGACATTGATCAGGAGAATCATATCCTGATTCGTCCAAATTATATGGCGGTTTGTCATGCGGATCAACGTTACTATCAAGGGAAACGCGATCCAAAGATATTGGCTAAAAAGCTTCCAATGGCCATGATTCACGAGTCTTGTGGAACTGTTATTTCCGATCCAACTGGGACTTATGAAGTCGGTCAAAAGGTAGTTATGATTCCCAATCAACCGCCTATGCAGAGTGACAAGGAGTTCTACGAGAACTACATGACAGGAACCTACTTCCTATCTAGTGGTTATGATGGCTTTATGCGAGAATTTGTCTCTCTTCCAAAAGACCGAGTCGTTTCTTATAATGATATCGAAGATACAGTTGCTGCCATCACCGAGTTTGTAAGTGTCGGTATGCATGCCATGGATCGATTCCTGCATCTTGCTCATAGCAAGCGAGAGCGCATCGCTGTTATTGGAGATGGTAGTTTGGCCTTTGTGGTTGCCAATATTATTAATTACACACTACCGGAAGCAGAGATTATCGTGATTGGACGCCATTGGGAAAAATTGGAGCTCTTCTCTTTTGCAAAAGAGTGCTATATCACGGATAATATCCCAGAGGATTTGACCTTTGATCATGGATTTGAGTGTTGCGGTGGTGATGGTACAGGACCAGCTATCAATGACTTGATTCGCTATATTCGTCCACAGGGAACGATTCTCATGATGGGAGTGAGTGAATACAAGGTTAATATCAATACACGAGATGCTTTGGAAAAAGGATTGTTATTAGTAGGCTCATCTCGTTCAGGACGCGTCGATTTTGAGAAGGCCATTCAAATGATGGAAGTCAAAAAGTTTGCGAATCGTCTGAAGAATATCCTTTATGTTGAAGAGCCTGTGAGAGAAATCAAGGACATTCACCGTGTCTTTGCTACAGACCTAAATACTGCTTTCAAAACAGTATTTAAGTGGGAAGTGTAGAAGATGGAGGTTAATTGTGGAGAAACTCATCAAAGAAAAAATTTCTTCTTTACTATCTGATGAAGAGGAAGTACTCAGTGTTGAACAGTTGGGAGGCATGACCAACCAAAACTATTTGGTTAAAACAACCAACAAACAGTATATTGTGAAATTTTTTGGTAAAGGGACTGAAAAACTCATCAATCGTCAAAATGAAAAGTACAATCTTGAACTTTTAGAGGATTTAGATTTAGATGTCAAAAATTACCTCTTTGATATTGAGTCAGGGATTAAAGTAAATGAATACATCGAATCAGCAGTAACTCTTGATTCAACATCTATCAAATCCAAGTTTGAAAAGATTGCACCAATTTTACAAACCATCCATGCTTCAGGGAAAGAATTAAGAGGAGAATTTGCTCCTTTTGAGGAAATCAGCAAATATGAATCCTTGATTGAGGGACCTATCCCTTATGAAAACTATGAAGCTGTAAGAAAAGATGTATTTTCACTAGAAAAGAGATTGGCTGATTTGAGTGTTGATAGAAAGTCCTGTCACATCGATTTGGTACCAGAAAACTTTATCGAGTCACCACAAGGTCGTTTGTATTTGATTGACTGGGAATACTCTTCTATGAATGACCCGATGTGGGATTTGGCAGCTCTTTTCTTAGAGTCTGAATTTACAAAGCAAGAGGAAGATGATTTCCTTTCCTACTATGAAAGTGACAAAACGCCTGTATCACGTGAGAAGATTCGTATCTATAAAATCTTGCAAGATACTATCTGGAGTTTGTGGACAGTGTACAAAGAAGCTCAAGGGGCTGATTTTGGAGATTACGGTGTCAATCGTTACCAAAGAGCTGTCGAAGGTTTGACTTATTATGGAGGTTAGGATGAAGAATAAAAATGGTGTTTCCTTTGGTCTGCTCTCTGGTATCTTCTGGGGATTAGGTCTAACAATTAGTGCTTATATCTTTTCAATTTTTACAAATCTTTCACCTTTTGTGGTGGCTGCTGCTCATGATTTCTTGAGTATCTTTATCTTGTTAGCTTTTCTTTTGGTAAAAGAAAGAAAAGTTCGTCTCTCGATTTTCTTAAATATTCGAAATGTGAGTGTAATTATCGGAGCTTTACTAGCAGGACCAATTGGTATGCAGGCCAATCTTTATGCAGTTAAATATATCGGTAGTTCTCTAGCTTCATCTGTATCAGCTATTTACCCAGCAGTTTCAGTTTTGCTCGCCTTCTTCATTTTGAAACACAAGGTTTCAAAGAATACAGTATTTGGTGTTTTCTTGATTATTGCAGCGATCATTGCTCAAACCTACAAAGTTGAACAAGTTAACTCGTTTTACATTGGGATTCTTTGTGCCCTTATCTGTGCCATTGCCTGGGGGAGTGAAAGTGTTCTCAGCTCCTATGCTATGGAAAGTGATTTAAGTGAAATTGAAGCCTTGTTAATTCGACAAGTAACCTCATTCTTGTCCTATCTTGTGATTGTGCTCTTTTCTCACCATTCGTTTGCAGAAGTGGCAGATGGGCAGTTACTAGGCCTCTTGCTTGTCTTTGCGGCCTTTAATATGATTTCCTACTTAGCTTATTATATCGCCATTAATCGTTTGCAACCTGCAAAAGCGACAGGTTTGAATGTGAGCTATGTAGTCTGGACTGTCTTATTTGCAGTTATTTTCTTGGGTGCACCGCTAGATATGCTGACAATCATCACTTCACTTATTGTTATGGCTGGTGTTTATATTATTATTAAAGAATAAAGGAGATTCGTGTGAAAGCGATTATTTTAGCAGCGGGCTTAGGAACTCGTCTGCGCCCTATGACTGAAAATACACCAAAAGCTTTGGTTAAGGTTAATCAAAAACCCTTGGTAGAATACCAAATCGAGTTTTTGAAAGAGAGAGGAATTGATGAGATTATTATCGTTGTCGGTTACCTCAAAGAACAATTTGACTACCTAAAAGAAAAATATGGTGTCCGTTTAGTCTTTAACGACAAGTATGCTGATTACAATAACTTTTACTCACTTTATCTAGTAAAAAAAGATTTGGCTAACAGCTATGTCATCGATGCAGATAACTATCTTTTCAAAAATATGTTTCGAAACGATCTTAAACGTTCTACCTATTTTAGCGTTTATCGTGAAGACTGTACCAACGAGTGGTTCTTGGTTTACGGTGATGACTACAAGGTTCAAGACATTATTGTTGACAGCAAGGCTGGTCGCATTCTGAGCGGAGTTTCATTCTGGGATGCACCAACTGCTGAGAAGATTGTTGGCTTTATTGACAAAGCTTACGAAAGTGGTGAATTTGTTGATCTCTACTGGGACAACATGGTTAAGGATAATATCAAAGAATTAGATGTCTATGTCGAAGAATTAGAAGGAAATAGCATCTATGAAATTGATAGTGTAAAAGATTACCATAAATTAGAAGAGATTTTATCTACTATTGAGTAAGGAAATAGAAGAAGGCTTGGGCCTTCTTTTTTTGTGTATTTTATAACAAGAATGTTTGATATTGATTGTATTCTTTAAATAAAACAAAAATTACAAAAAAATGAACAAAATAAAACAAAAAATATTGACAACGATTTCATATAGTGTTATACTTATTACATAAAAGATAATTGAAAGAAGGGAAAATGTTATGGGATTAGATCATTTCTTTGACAAAAACCTGGTGTTTTGCTTAGAAGCGGATAATCAAGAACAACTCTTTGATCAGGTAGCAAGCTTGTTGGAAGAACGAGAAATTGTCACTCCAACTTATCGTGAAGCCTTGATCACGCGTGAAAAGTCATTTCCAACTGGTTTAGATATGGAATTTCTAGGAAAGGACTTGCCAAATGTAGCGATTCCTCATACAGATATTGTTCATAATCTAGCTGAGAAAGTAGTGGTTGTTCGATTAGAAAAACCAGTAACTTTTCACAATATGATAGCTCCTGATAAGGAAGTAGAAGTATCCCTACTCTTCTTTATCATTAACAACTCAAGTTCAAGTCAAACAAATATTCTGGCTCAGTTGATGGACTTTTTCACAGGAAATGGACATCTGGAAGATCTATCAAAAATTTCCGAACCAGAAAAACTTTATGCTTACATTGCTGAAGCAACCGCTTAATCTTGTCTATTAAAAAATAAAATCGGAGGAAATCCAAATGATTAAAATTCTTGCTGCCTGCGGTGCAGGTGTTAACTCAAGTCACCAAATTAAAAGTGCTCTAGAAGAAGAACTTTCAAACCGTGGTTATGATGTTCACTGTGATGCAGTCATGGTGAAAGATGTAAACGAAGACCTTATCAAGGGCTACGATATCTTTACACCAATCGCTGCAACTGACCTTGGTTTTGAACCAGGTATTCCAGTAATTGAAGCTGGCCCAATCTTGTTCCGTATTCCAGCAATGAGCGCTCCAGTATTTGACAATATTGAAGAAGCTATTAAAGAACACGGACTAAGCTAATTTATTCTTTATCTTGTTAACATTCATATAACTAAAAAAACGGGAGGAACTATTATGGATGTCATTATCGAACTAGCCAATAAGCTGTTCAAACCTATCTTGGATATGGGTGGACCAATCATCATGCTGATCATTTTGACAGTATTGGCTCTACTTTTTGGAGTGAAATTCTCCAAAGCGCTTGAAGGTGGTATTAAACTTGCCATCGCTCTTACTGGTATCGGTGCCATCATCGGTATGCTCAACGGAGCTTTCTCAGCATCACTTGCAAAATTCGTTGAAAATACTGGTATTCAATTGAACATCACCGACGTTGGTTGGGCACCACTTGCAACCATCACTTGGGGTTCTGCGTGGACACTTTACTTCTTGCTTGTAATGTTGATTGTCAACGTTGCGATGCTTGCAATGAAGAAAACGGACACACTTGACGTTGATATCTTCGATATCTGGCACTTGTCAATCACTGGTCTTTTGATTAAATGGTACGCAGACAACAATGGAGTTAGCCAAGGGGTTTCACTTTTCATCGCAACTGCAGCAGTTGTCCTTGTAGGTGTTTTGAAAATCATCAACTCTGACTTGATGAAACCAACATTCGACGACCTTCTTAATGCACCAAGTTCATCACCAATGACTTCAACACACATGAACTACATGATGAACCCAGTTATCATGGTTTTGGATAAGATTTTTGAAAAATTCTTCCCAGGTCTTGATAAATATGACTTTGATGCTGCTAAATTGAACAAAAAAATCGGTTTCTGGGGTTCTAAATTCTTTATCGGTTTCATCCTTGGTATTGTTATTGGTTTGATGGGTACTCCACATCCTGTTGAAGGACTTAAAGATGCTGCAAACTGGCAAGAAGTTATTAAAGGTTGGTTGTCTCTTGGTTTGACAGCCGGTGTAGCTTTGGAACTCTTCTCACTTATAGGATCTTGGTTCATCGCAGCCGTAGAACCACTTTCACAAGGTATTACAAACGTTGCTACTAAACGTCTTCAAGGACGTAAATTCAACATCGGTCTTGACTGGCCTTTCATCGCTGGTCGTGCTGAAATCTGGGCTTGTGCTAACGTACTTGCTCCAATCATGCTAGTTGAAGCAGTGCTTCTTTCAAACGTTGGTAATGGTATCTTGCCACTTGCAGGTATCATCGCTATGGGTGTGACTCCAGCTCTCTTGGTTGTTACACGTGGTAAATTGCTCCGTATGATTATCTTCGGAACACTCTTGTTGCCTCTCTTCCTTCTTTCTGGTACTCTTATCGCACCATTCGCAACAGAACTTGCTAAAGGTGTAGGTGCCTTCCCAGAAGGTGTGAACCAATCTCAATTGATTACTCACTCAACTCTTGAAGGACCAATTGAAAAACTATTTGGTTGGGCAATCGGTAATGCTACAACAGGTGATATCAAAGCAATCCTTGGTGCAGCAGTCTTCCTTGTATTCTATGTAGGTATCTTTGCTTGGTATAGAAAACAAATGATCAAACGTAACGAAGAATACGCAGCAAATGCTAAATAATTCGCTCCTATAAAATGTAAATTGTGAAAACTAGGTTGTTAATTTCCTACATTGGGAGTGGCAACCTAGTTTTTTATATAAAAATCTAAAAAATAGTTGGAGAATATTATGGTAATTGAAATCAAATCAGACCAGTTAACGGTCCAGTTTAAAACCTTAGGTGGCGCCTTGTCGTCAATCAAGGACCGAGAAGGCATTGAGTATTTGTGGCAAGGAGATGCCACTTACTGGAGTGGACAAGCGCCAGTACTTTTCCCAATCTGTGGCTCTTTAAGAGAAGATACAGCCTTCTACAGTCACGCAGATGGAACGGAGACGAAAGGAAACATTCCTCGTCATGGTTTGGTCCGTAAAAAAGAATTTGACTTAGTTGCTCAAACAGAAAACAGCGTAACCTTTGCTATCGAAGATGATGAGAATACTTATCAAAACTATCCTTATCATTTCCGTCTTGAAATCACTTATCTAGTGACCGGCAAGACTGTCCGTACTCAATACAAAATCTATAATAAAGAAACGAATAAAGTAATGCCATTCTTTATAGGAGGACATCCAGGATTTAATTGTCCTCTGCTAGAAGGCGAAACTTATGAAGATTACTATTTAGAGTTTGAGAAAGAAGAGACTTGCTCTGTTCCACGTCCTTTCCCAGAAACTGGCATGTTAGACTTTCAAGATAGAAGTCCATGGTTGGATTCGCAAAAGGAAGTGGATCTAAGTTACGATCTGTTTAGTGTTGATGCAGTGACTTTGGATGAGTTGCAATCCAGAACAATTTCCCTTCGTTCTCGTAAACATGAGAAGGGATTAAAAGTACACTTCCAAGAGTTTTCAAATCTCATTATCTGGTCAACTTTGAATAAGGGACCTTTCATTGCCTTTGAACCTTGGTCTGGCTTGTCAACATCTCTTGAAGAAGGAGATCATTTAGAAGATAAGAAAAACGTTCGTTTCTTGCAACCCGGTCAAGTAGATCAGATTGGCTTTGATATTGAAATATTTTAGATAAAAAACCACAAAAACAAACATTTACTGTTGACTTTTTCTATAAATAGGAGTATATTATGTTTGTAAACAACAAATGATGTTTGTAACAAACAAATAATCACTTGTTATATTCTCTGTCGCAGAGAAAGTTTCTTTCTAGGAACTTGATTTCCTGGACTTGGATAAGGTGATATTCATCTCATTCAATCAAATTTATCACTAAACTGCTAGAAAGTCTTTTGTAGGTAAACTGCTAACTATAAAAGTCTTTACTAGCCTAGAAAAATAAAAAGGAGTATACAATATGTCTATTGTTATCGGTGCAGATGCTGCAGGTTTGAGATTGAAAGAAGTTGTGAAAGACTTCTTGGAAAAAGAAAACTTCCACGTTGTGGATGTTACAGCTGAAGGTCAAGACTTTGTTGATGTGACTCTTGCTGTTGCCGCAGAAGTAAACAAAGAAGAACAAAATCTTGGTATCGTGATTGATGCTTATGGTGCTGGTCCATTCATGGTCGCAACAAAAATCAAAGGAATGGTTGCCGCAGAAGTATCAGATGAACGCTCAGCCTATATGACTCGTGGCCACAACAACTCACGTATGATCACTATGGGTGCACAACTTGTTGGTGACGAATTGGCTAAAAATATTGCTAAAGGTTTTGTTAACGGTAAATACGACGGTGGCCGTCACCAAATTCGTGTTGATATGTTGAACAAAATGTGCTAATACTCTTCAAAAATCAAGATAATCTGTTGTCAGCTCACTTTAGCTAACCTCAGTTATGCTTGCAGCTCGCTTCCTAAGCTAATCTTGATTTTTATTGAGTAAGGATAAATGATATTAGATTTATATAATTAATCGGAGGGAATAACTAATGAGAATTGCAATTGGATGTGACCACATCGTAACAGATGAAAAAATGGCGGTTTCAGAATTTTTGAAATCAAAAGGATATGAAGTCATTGACTTTGGTACATATGACCACACACGTACTCACTACCCAATCTTTGGTAAAAAAGTTGGTGAAGCCGTTACAAGTGGTCAAGCTGATCTTGGGGTATGTATCTGTGGTACTGGTGTTGGTATCAACAACGCTGTAAATAAAGTTCCAGGAGTTCGTTCTGCCTTGGTTCGTGATATGACAACAGCTCTTTATGCAAAAGAACAATTGAACGCCAACGTTATTGGTTTTGGTGGTAAAATCACTGGTGAATTGCTTATGTGCGATATCATTGAAGCTTTCATCAAAGCTGAATACAAACCATCAGAAGAAAACAAAAAATTGATTGCGAAAATTGAGCACGTTGAAACTCACAATGCTCATCAAGCAGATGCAAACTTCTTTACAGAATTCCTTGAAAAATGGGATCGCGGTGAATACCACGACTAAGAGGTGACGCATGATTTTAACAGTCACAATGAATCCATCCATTGATATTTCTTATCCTTTGGATGAATTGAAAATTGACACTGTCAACCGTGTGGTGGACGTGACCAAGACAGCTGGTGGTAAAGGGCTCAATGTTACACGAGTTCTTTCAGAATTTGGTGATTCTGTTGCAGCTACTGGTTTGGTCGGTGGTAAACTTGGTGAGTTTTTAGTAGAGCATATCGATGATAAAGTAACGAAACGTTTCTTCTCCATTCAAGGAGAGACTCGTAACTGTATCGCTATTCTACACGGTGAAAACCAAACAGAAATCCTTGAAAAAGGTCCCGAAGTTCTGGAACAAGAAGGGCAAGATTTCTTGGCTCATTTCGAAAATCTTCTTGACGCTGTGGAAGTAGTTGCTATCTCTGGTAGTCTTCCAGCTGGCCTTCCAGTTGACTATTATGCAAGCTTAGTAGAACTTGCTAATCGCGTAGGAAAACCAGTTGTTCTGGATTGCTCAGGTGCTGCCCTTCAGGCGGTTCTTGAATCACCACATAAACCAACAGTAATCAAACCAAATAACGAAGAATTGTCTCAGCTTCTTGGGAAAGAAGTTTCTGAGGATTTGGATGAGTTAAAAGAAGTTCTTCAAGAGCCTCTATTTGCAGGGATTGAGTGGATAATTGTTTCACTTGGTGCAAATGGTGCTTTTGCAAAACATGGGGACACTTTCTACAAGGTAGATATTCCAAGAATTCAGGTAGTGAACCCTGTTGGATCTGGAGATTCTACTGTGGCAGGGATTTCCTCAGGACTTCTTCATAAGGAATCTGATCAAGAACTCCTCATCAAGGCCAATGTCCTTGGTATGCTCAATGCCCAAGAAAAGATGACAGGTCATGTCAATATGGCCAACTATCAAGCTTTATATGATCAATTAATAGTAAAAGAGGTATAAAATGGTTTTAACAGAAAACAAACGT